>CAZEPA010000014.1:0-17638 GCA_964513955.1 uncultured Anaerolineae bacterium
GTGGGGGAGTTTGAGGTGGCCATCAGTGGGGGAGTTTGGGTGGCCGCCGGGGACACAACCGGTCTGCACGTCGCCATGGCGAGAGTGTCTACACAGATGCGAGCGTCCCAAGTGCTGGCGATCTACCAGGAGCTTGGCCAGTTCAATCCAGTGATGCTTCACAGCGGAATGAAGAAGGCTGACGCTAAGGCCGCCCGTAGTCAATTGGACCAGCGTCAGTCGCGCATCGTCGTCTGCGTAGACATGCTCGGCGAGGGCTTCGACATGCCAGAGCTGAAGATCGCGGCCTTCCACGACCTGCGCAAGAGTCTAGCGGTCACCTTGCAATTGGCCGGCCGCTTCACGAGGTCCAGGTCCGACTTGGGCGATCCAGTGTTCATTGCCAACATTGCCGACGTCAACCTGCGTGAGGAACTTCGAACGCTATATACGCAGGATCCAGATTGGAACCTCCTTCTGCCGACGCTCAGCGAAGGCGCAATAGGACAGGAGCTTGAGGCCCAACGCTTCATGAAGGGTTTCGACAGCCAGATCGACGACATCCCGGTGAACGAGATCCGCCCCGCCGCAAGCATGGTGGCCTACCGAACGCATTGCGGTCAATGGAAGCCTTCTGAATACAGGAGCGCCTTTCCTGGCCTTGCGGAAGGGGAGGATATCTATCGCATCCTCAACGAGAAGGAGCGGATGCTCATCATCATCGCGGCCAAGAGGCAGGGAGTTCCCTGGACTGACGTGCCGGCCGTGGAAGGATTGGTCTGGGAGCTTTGTATCGCCATTTGGGACAAGGAACAGTCGCTGCTATTCATTCACGGATCGACGAACACGGGTATGTACACCTCATTCGCACGGGCACTGTGCGGCGATGACGTCGAGCTGATTCAGGCGCCTGAGGTCTTCCGAGTGTTCGCAGGTATCAATCGTCTGATGCTTATGAATGTCGGCCTGGACGAGCAATTCGGCCGCCAGATCCGGGACACCGGCCGGATGGGGCCGGACGTTGGAGCACGCCTGTCCGACGCGACCTTGGGAACAACGACTAAGGCCGTCCTCGCCGGCTTCGGCTTTGAGAACGGCGGACCAGCCTCGATAGGCGCGGGTAAGAGAGGCCGCATGTGGGCCACCTTGCGCCTGAAGGTCAATGAGTACGCGTCGTGGTGCAAGCGGGTTGGCGCCAAGCTCGTCGACGAGAACATCGACCCCGAGGAGGTCTTGAGGGGCACGTTGATACCGCGGCTTGTGAGCAACCGGCCAGCGGTGGTTCCCGTGGGCGTGGACTGGCCGGTCGAGCTACTCGAATTGGTGGAGTCTGCGACCAGAATATCGTTCGCGTACACCATCGAGGAGCACCTCACCAACGTTAGCATCGAACTCCGGGACTACAGCGCGACCGGACCGCTCATTCTTCGAGTGTTCTGCGAGCGGCGCGAGGTCCAGATCCAACTCAACTTCGTGACCCGAGGCCAAGCATTGGATTTCGAGTTCGCGTACGTGGGTGATGCCACCGCGACGATTCGCCGTGGCGAGACTTCCGATCTCTGTGCCTACCTGACCAAGAACCCTCCCACTATCTGGTTTGCGGACGGATCAAAACTCGAAGGGAACTCTCACGTCGAGCTGCGCACCTCCGCACCGCTGTACTCGCGCGAGCGCCTGGAGGTGCTCGACTGGACAGGTGTCGACATCAAAAAAGAATCTCAGCGGGAGGAACGCCGCAGGGACTCAGTGCAGTTCCGGGCCATCGAGCACATCAAGGCGGAGAATCGACACGAAATCCTACTGGATGACGACGGCGCCGGTGAGGCGGCGGACATCGTTGGAATCTGCATTGACAGTCAGACAGAGCCGCGCCTCATCACTGTGGATCTATATCACTGCAAGTACTCGGGCGGAGAAACACCAGGGGCACGCATCGACGACATGTACGTGGTCTGCGGACAAGCCCAGCGCAGCGTTATGTGGCTGCACAACAAGGATCGACGCACCGATCTCTTTGGGCATCTCCTGAAGCGGGAAGCCGACCGCGTTGAATGTGGCAGGCCTACTCGCTTTGAGGTTGGCTCAAGAGAGCGTCTCGCAGAAATCCGTGATCTCAGCCGTATCTGCGCTGTCGCCTTGCGCGTCTACATCGTCCAGCCCGGACTTTCCAAGGTTGGCGCGGCGGAACACCAGCTTGCTCTGCTTGGCGTGACCGAACGATTCCTGTCCGAGACGTACCAAGTGCCGCTCAAGGTCTACTGCGGGGGCTAGTCACGTGCAGCCAAGTAGCGATAACACGCACTTGTCGATAGTTAGCGAATGGCTGTTGACTCGCGCACCGTAGCCAATTACGAGTCCAATCCTGTGTTGGTGAATCTCACCAACACAGGTGATTGATCTTGTCAGTTGTAGTTATTCAATACTTGATTTAGGACACGGAGACGATCCAAGTAGGCGGTCGCATCAACTCGGGAATGCCACGGGGGACAACCGTCGTTGAAAAGATATCCATCGCTAGAGCCTTGGGCTGTGAAGTTACTGCGGAGATCGTTCGCGAAGTGAGCGTGAAGGTTTGGGAATTCCGCATAGTTCGCCCACTCCTTACTTACTTGCCCTACCGGCTTATAGCTGCGATTCACGAGGATGTGCGTGCCATCGTCAACAGAATGACAGGAATAGGGTAACCATGACCGCATCTCCCAGTAGGCAGGAGCTGCTGAGTAGAGCTTAAAGCGCGGGACTGTTAGCAGGCAGGTCACGTAGTCGATTGCGAACTCAACTGCGTTCTGCGGAGATGTGAAGGCTGACGAAAGATCTTCTACTTGCTGCTGTGCGTAATCGGTCCTGGTGGGGTGACCCCAGCCGCGAGGCTCTGGCACCTTGAGCAGGGCCAAACGCATTAATTCCGGCGTGCGGATAAATCGGAACGGCGGACGCGCATTCTTCGCTTTGGGTGTACCTTGTGCATCGCTGTGCTTCGCTGTGCTTCGCAAGCAATGACCAATTGCGATAGCCATTGGCACTTGCTATTTGATCCAATGCTTGGCTATGAGAAATATTGGTGTCGCGATGTAGCCGTTTGGCTTCGCGCTTGAAACGTTCAACTTGGGCAATGGTAAATGAGGCCGTCATATTGGCTCCTTGGTTATGCCATGCGACATCAATGCGCCCACACAATGAGTCTGCATGGCAGAACAAGGCTGCCAACGAGGCCATTCCGCAATTGCTGCGGAACACGTTGCCGAAACGGCTTCGCCAGTGTGAGCGGGCTGGCCGACGCGCGACCAACTCCCATTCTATTGAAGCTGCTGATGTCTGTACAGCGGTAAGTGGGGGTGTCTGAATGCGGTACTCGGAAGTGAAATTGCACAGGTGCCAGCGAGGTACATAGCGTCACAGCTGCTAACGTTGCATCAGGATTACAAGCAAGCGGTGCCGGTACTCAGCAAAGTAGCCCGCACAAGCAAATGCCCAAGGTCACGCAGGGCGACGTTGACGGGTTGTCCGATGATCCACAGTCGGCCCCTGGGCTCGTCGAAGACGCGAAGCAACACCCTCACCATTGGTCACCCCAGCCGTCGCCAGCATCGGCCGCCTGCGGGGCGGGAGTTTCAGCAATGGCCTCTGCTGGGACACTGCCGTTCATCGGCCGCACGCGAATATCCCCGTTATCCAGGACGCGCAAAGAGACGTAGCCCCCAGCGGCCAGCCCTGCCGTTTGCAGCAAAGATTTGGGCAACCGCAGGCCAACTGAGTTGCCCCAACGACATAGACGAACGGACATGATGGACCTCCTTGTTGTTGATAGCCAATGACGATCAACAAATTGCGTGGAGGTCATCCAGTGCCGATTCAGCAGCGACTAAGCGATCAGAGTGCCAGCCGGTCAAGCTCTTCGTCGTACACGAAGTCCCCCGCGTCGGGCGTCCAGATTTGTGGTGGCTCGGGCGCAGCTTCGTCAGGCAGCAACAAGCGCGCGCCGTACTCCTCTTCGGCGCGACCGGGCCACCAGTAACGGCCACTCTCTATGCCCCAACGCGGCACCGGCACGACGTTCTCCGGTACCAGGAGTTCAGCCAGGTTCAGCGGCGGCAGCTTCTCGGGTCGGCGATGGGCCGCCATGTCAATGCCAATCGTGCCCCGAACTTCCTTGATGTACTTGGCAACAGTGGTGCGCCCGTAGTGACGCGAAAGGTCTTCACCGTTGAGCCAGAGCGTGTAGGCCCTCAACGCTCCTCGCTTCAGCCCCGTGCATTCATCCTGCGTCAGCAGCGGCTGGAACGAGTTGGCAATATTGAACGCCGCCAGATACTTGAAGTACAGCGCGGACACGTCCTGATTGCGCCAGTCGCGTACCTTGGCAAGCCCCTGTTCCTTGAGCAGGCGGCGAAACAACTTGATCTCGACGCGAAACGAGCGGCGGGAAGTGCGCAAAATGCGGGACTGGTAGTGCCCCGGCCTCTTCCACAGCTTGGACAGCAGAACATGCTTGTCATACGCCGTGACGGAACGGTACTCGGAGCGAGAATCACCGTTGTAGCCCAGACTGATGCAGGTTTCGTCGTCCCGGTGCTTGCCTTCGACGTTGTTGGCATCTATCGCGTCGATGGCCATGCGCTGCGAGCCTTCTGGAAACCAGAAGTTTGCGCAGAGGTGCACATGGCTGAGATCCACATCACCATAATGCCAGCGATGCCGTTCCTCGGCGCTGGGGCGCAGGTTGAACTTGTCGACCTGCTGCTCGAAGATCGCCGTCACGTAATCCTGCAGTGAGTTATGGCCGAAGAAGTTGTGCCCCTGAAGGATTTGCGGTGGGCAACAGTTGAACTCTAGCTTGTTGGCCATGGGGTTGCTGCGCCCCTCGATATCGCGTGAACGGATGTACACGTCATCCGGCGCGCGGCTGCGGTTGGGCTTGAATGCAGCCGATCCCACGGCAACAGGCTCGTCCTCATATAGCTTGTAGAACAGTTCCCCAATTGGCTTGTGATGCAGTCCGCCGAAGACGGCGATACGATCAAAGTGGGGGCTGCAAAGCGGGCGGTCCTGAGCCTCCGATGTGGAGGTGGGCGGTTTGAAGCTCTGTGCTACGAAGCTCTTTGATGGGATGATGGTATGGACGCGATGCTGGGGATTCATGGTGAAAGCAGTCCAGGGCGACTGGTTGATTGGTGAGCTGTCAAATTGCGAACAAATGTCGGCTCGTATAGCGACTGACTAGCTTTACAGGCGCTATACGGTCTCCTCACTCGTGCACCCCGCAACCGGCATCTCTCCAGCCAACAGCGCCCTCACCCCCGATTGCAGAATTGCAAAATTGCAGGCCTGCAAAGCACGCATCTCCCCTTCTCTATTCAGAGTCGTTAGAGGAGGTTTGATGGCCCTCTCCCCCTTGCACCTGACTTTCAGATTGGGGCAACGGCGCACCCGACGATGTCAATTCAGAGTCCAAACTCTCATCCCCATTGCGATTGATGGGAGTTGTGCCAACGCCGCGGGTCGGGCGACGGCGCGAGGGCCTAGCTCCGAAAAAAGGCGGTGCGGAATTGGCAAGCCGCGCAGGACGTGGACGCTGAATTGCCCTCGTCCGATGAGGTTGGTCATGCTCACGCGCAGTCAACTCGGACTCAATACTTTCATCGCATTTGAGGTTGATCGGCGCCATGCCAACGCCTCGTCTAGTTTGACGCCGCTGAAGCGGAGGAGCTTCTCTCTCAACCGGCAAAGGGGCATGCCCCGCATGGTCTACGGCCAGCGTCTGACCAGTGCGCGCGCCCCATTCCTCCTCCAACGCTGAAAGGCCACCATCATTTGCGACTGGATGTGCCTCAACAGGTACAGGCGACACCAACGACGTGCCCTCTTGGGCTTGAATTACAGCAACATCACGGCAGATCGTGGCCGCATGAACATCCAACAGAGCTGCGATTTCCTTCTGCTCCTTCTTGGCTGCCAGCAGGTTTGCAACCTTGATCCGTCGCTCCATGATGGCCACCTGCTTGCTGCTTTGCTGATTCTGCTCATCACGGAAGGTCCAACCCCATTCGAGTTTTCCACCCAAAGTGGTCGACCAGAACTGAATCCGGGTGGGGATCACATCAGCGGTGTCGTATGGGTCGAATTTCTTACGCACGAGATGAAAACCTCCGCCCACCTCGGCCGGCGCCGCCTCGTCATACATGAGACGAACGATGCAACTGGACTTGGTAACAAACTGAGCACCGATGCTCGTGCGAGGCAGAGCAGACTCGAAGATGGCCACGGCCAC
Source organism: uncultured Anaerolineae bacterium (assembly GCA_964513955.1). Classification (GTDB taxonomy): domain Bacteria; phylum Chloroflexota; class Anaerolineae; order SSC4; family Amarolineaceae; genus Amarolinea. The sequence goes on from CAZEPA010000014.1 coordinate 6,248, forward strand.
TCCTGCACTGTTGAGCTTTTTTGTCAGTACCGACAGACTGCTGTCCCGGTCCTTGACGTTCGGTGACAAGCAAGTAGAGAGATCTGTAATCACGATGAGCTTGCAGCCCTTGGGGATGGATGCGAGTAACGCTGCCTGCCCGGTAGACGTGTCAAGGTAAGTTGCTTCGTCTGCTTCTGCCTCTGCGTGATAAAAGCGAAAGTTCCCCAGCGCGTCCTTGTTGGATACATCACTGCTTGCGCAGGCACAGGCCTTGTCGATGCGGTGCAGAGTTTTCATTGCCTGTTCAAGATCCTGTCTGGGCCCATAAATGGCCAGTACAGGAGATGCCTTTGGCGAAGTAAACGGCTCCACCGGCAAGCCCAGCGAGGTTCTGAACGCAAGCAGGTTTGCAAACGTCTGCACATCCACGTCGGGGTCAGCCAAGAACAAGATGGTCTCAGCTTCGGGAATCAGGTAAGGAATCAGGAATCGACGCTCACGAAGCTTCCATTTGGACGCTTCGGCCCATGTATGGGTGTTGTACATGGAGATCTGCTTCCATTCATTTTTCGGCGAGGTCATTTGTATTTCTTTCATCAAAGTTACGATAGGCTGGGGACACGCTTAGCCGCTGTACTGCGGCGAGAAATGAGCTTTTCGCACCAGGCCAGGACCTCCGCTTCAACCCAACGGACTGCTGAGCGACGAGAAGACCCCAAGCGCACAGGCTCAGGGAAGTCCAGCTGCGCGTAGATGAAAGATTTCTGGAATCCCACGATCGCCATGACCCGCTCGATTCCGATAAGCCGAATGGCGGGTGGATCCTCCGGTTCGCGTTCGATGGGAACGCCCACGGTGAGCAAAGTCGAATAGCGTGGCGCCTTCTTCTTGGCCTTGCCGGTCAGATCTTTGATGTGCACAGCGACCTTGCCGGAGAAGCCAGGGCAACGCTGCGACTGCTTTTTGTCCAGAACGACGTGCGTGCCATCGTGCCGCACCCAGTGGTGCACCCACGGCCGTGCCGGATCTTGAACGATGTAGGCATGTGCGTCCCGGGGAGCGGGCTTGAAGAAGCTGGCGTGCGACGCGCTGACCAGCACCGTGCAAGGCTGGTGCAATGCGCGCAAATAGGCTTGGAGGCGTTCTGCCTCAGGAAGATTTCTCACAGGGGACTCCTTGGGTGCGAAAAACGAAACTGCGAACAAGCATCGAAGCCTTGCCAGGCTTCCATGCAACGTTGAATTCGTACTCGTACCTCAAGCATCTGCCGCTGCTAGCACCAGTCAGACGGTCAGGAAATTGACCGGGCTCTGCTGGCAAACGACGAAGTCGTTTGGCTCACCGTGAACCCATGACATGTCACAGGCACAGTTGGGGGAATATCAGGCTGATGCCTTCTCAGAACCGACTCCGGCCTCGCAGCCGGTGCCCGCCAGTTGCTACCGGCGCCCTCTTGAAAGTCGCTGGATTCTAGCGCGGCAAATTACTGCCTCGCAAGAGCTGTCAATCCTGCGTGCAAGCAGAAAAGCAGTACTTCTCCCAATCGGCCATGAGCAGGGTGCGCTTGGCGAAGAAGTCCGAGCGCAGGTACGCCGCTGCGACGGCATCAGAGAGTCGATGTGCCAGCGCGTGCTCGCACACCTCGAAGGGATAGCCGGAACGCTCGCCGGCCCAGGTTCTGAATGTCGAACGCATGCCGTGGACCGTGACATCCCCATGGTCCATCCGACGCAGCAGCATCGACATCGCCATGGTGGACATGGCCACATCCTTTTTGCCGGTGATGAAGATGAACTGTTTGCCTGAGAAGGGCTTGACCGTGGTGAGGATTTCCAGCGCGCGCTTGCCCAGCGGCACCCGGTGTTCCTTGCCAGCCTTCATGCGTTCGCCAGGGATGGTCCAGATGGCTTTGGCGAGGTCGATTTCATCCCAGCGCGCGCCGACGACTTCACCGGTCCGCGAGGCGCACAAGATCAGGAACTCCAGTGCGTAGCGGGCCATGCCGCTCTCACCTTGCAGCTTTGCCATGAAGCTCGGCAGTTCCTCATAGGGCAGCGAGGCGTGGTGGTTCTTGGTTCCGATACGCACCTTAGGCAACAGATATTCCATGTGGCCCTTGAGCCGCGCGGGGTTGTCACCCTTGCGCCATCCTTTGACTGTTGCCCAGTCGAGTACAGCCTCGATGCGTCCGCGCAGCCGGGTAGCAGTTTCTGTTTTGCTTTGCCAGATGGGTGAGAGGATCTCAACGATGTGATCGGAGTCCACGTCTCCGATGGCACACTGGCCGATCACCGGGTAGGCGTACTGCGTCAGGGTGTTGGTCCACTGCTGGGCATGCTTGGCGTTTTTCCAGGCAGGCCTGGAAAACTCGATGAACTCAGTGGCGCAGGCCTCAAATGTCTTGGCCTTGGCTTGCTGAAGTTGCTGTTCTCGGGCTTCCTGCCGCTTGGCTGCAGCTGGATCAGTACCGCTCGCGCGGGCATCGCGCAGAGCCTGCGCTTTCTCACGGGCCGTTTTGAGAGAGGTTGCAGGGTAGGCTCCAAGGCCTACCGATTTGGCCTTGCCATGATCCATGTACCTGAAAAGCCAGCTTGCGCTGCCATTCTTGGCAATCGCGAGGGTCAGTCCCTGACCATCGCCGAGCAGTGCGTTCTTGGGGGTGCTGAAAGCGAGTTCTTCGATCTCTCGGATCTTGGCTCTGATCTTGAGGTCAGTGAGTTTGTGGATAGCCATGCTGGAATTGTGAGTCAGGAAGGGTTGATGAATCCCCTTAGCTATCAACTCGCATATCAAAATCAGCTGCTACCTCGCGGAATTCTGCGGAGAATGGCGGACGAACGTCTCGGCGTAACCCTTTGAATTCATTGAATGTGCAGCTATTTTGGAGAATGGCGGACTAAAAATTCAGTGACGCCCTCTCCGCCATACAAAGCTCGTAAGTGCTTGATTGCTAAGGGAATTTAAAATTTTAGCAGGCAGTATTTATCAAAGCAAATATCAAAAGCCGCAGCGAGCAATCGTTGCGGCTTTTGTCTTTTCGGGTGTACTCCAAGCTCCATCACGCTGAGCCATCGCAGTCTGTGCAGGGTTGCAAAGTTTTTCAGTGGTCGATCTGTGCATGAGCCCCGTGGTACGGTTAAAAAGCCGTCGCTCCAAGTCATTGCGTAGCGCACGGTATCCACTCGCACGGCAGCGCCCTCGTCAACAGGGCCGATTTGTCATCCCCCCTCGCTGATAGCCAAGTCTCTGACCGCCCCGTGCCGCAGAGGCCGGCACTGCTGTGCGCTTTTCATTTCTGCACAGGAGCACACAACATGGCAACAACCCCTAACCCAACCTCATTCCAACCTACTTTTAGACGTGTCGCCCAGCAAGGTCGGCACGACGACATCTTTGCGGTGATTTCCATGCTGACCGGCAAGACCACGGATGCGATCTTCCGCCAGGCGGAGGGGTTAGGCTTGCCGAAGGTAGGCCCCTTTCATGCGTGGATCGATGGCGACATGATCGCCAAGCTGCTGGCAGGAGGCGGCCTCGTCGCAACGGTCTGGAAGGAATGCTCCAGCTACAAGGACTTGCCCGAGGTAGCCATCGTGATGGTGGATTACGACGCCGACTGGGAGGTGGGGCGTTGCGCGCTTTACCACCGGGGCACCTCCAGCGATGGAAAGACAGCGCAGCCCTACCTGGTTGACCCCTACCCGCATGCAGATAGCAAACTGCACCTACGTGTAGGCACCGCCGAGTTGAGTGGACTGCCTCCGTCGTGGTTCATCGGTGTCACGCAGATGGCAAAGACCGCTGGGAAGTGACCCATGCGCGGGCCGTACCTGTTCCCCGCGCTGCAAGGCCAGACGGTCACGGCCCTGCGCGTATGCGATCCCGCTGCAAACCCTTCGGCAAAGCCTACACACTTCGGAGCCATCGCCCTGCAATGCGAGCGCCACGCGCTGCTGTGCTACTGCCCCGTGCGGTACTTGCTTTATTCCCACGGCAGTACCTTTGGCCGCTTCGACGGAGCCACAGCGGTCTTGCCCTTTCGGGCCAACCTGTGCGAAGTCGAAGAGTTGGAAGACTGGCTGCCGATCACTGCGGGCGCGCACTGGTCGCACCATGTTGACCTGGCGCTATTCCTTCAGGGCGAGGTACTTACCAACGCACCGCAATTGGTCAAGGCCGAAGAAGCCGCCGATTGGCAATTGGCATTCCGATTCTTGGGCGGGAGACAATTTCGGCTGTCTCGGATCGCCAAGTGCAACCGCCTCCAGCTTGCTTCCGCCGAGGTCGATCTGGCTGCCTAACGCTTGCCCTTGCGCGTCGGCAGTTCCTGCATTAACTCGTCCGCAGGTAGCCCCAGCCCCTGGGCCAGCCGCCAGATGTTGTACAGGCTCAGGTTGCGCTCGCCGCGCTCCACTGCCCCTACATAGTTCGCGTGCAGGTCGGCCCGCTCAGCCAGCATCTCCAGCGTCAACTGCTTTTCTACCCGGAACTCCCGCAGCCGCTTTCCAAAGGCAGCCTGCACCCGGTCGCGCTCCTGCGCGAAGCGAGCTTCGAGCGGTTGCGGCTTGTTGACGAGTACCCGGGTCATGCCGGGCAGTCTGTTTTCTCACCCCTTATCAGTCCACAAACTATCCGTTTGTTTATGGCAAACTGACAAACTAACCAAACGGATAGTGTTTATCTTGGATATTCAGAATGGCGACCGCTGATTTCAATCTTGGTACTACTTGCCCTAGCACTGCACGTAAATACCTCAGCCTTCGGATTGCCGTGCTGGCCACCACCGTGGCCCTGGCTGGGTGCTCTTCCCAGCCGGAGACGGCCGACATTCAAAAGGATCTGGCCGAAGCCTATGCCTGCCCCATCCTGGAACTGTCGGAGGTGAAGAAGGTCGATGGCGCCGCCAACGGCAAGTCCTACGACGTGAAGTTCACCCACACGGTAAGCATCAAGGGTGGCGCAGAGGCTGCGGCAAAGCTGTTCGCCGAATGGTCGCATCTGGCAGGCCAGCAACTGCCTGCCAAGATGGCACTGGAACAGGCCCAGGCCACGGGAAATGTCGCGGCCATCACCCAGGCCGAGCAACGGCTCAATGCGATGGACGCCCGGCTGGTTCAGATCATGCCCTGCGAGACGCTAGAAGCCGTGACCCGCTTGCAGGTCCTGCGCGCCAAGGCCGATGAAGCCGTCAAGACGGGGCAGAACGCAGCCCCTGTCTCAATCAAAGTCCGCGGCACGGGCCGCATGGGCAAGGCCGAAAGCGGCTGGCACTTTGCGGGCATGCCTGCGTTCAGCACGGTGGAAATCGTGACGGCACCAGCGACCTACCCACGCTTTGCCGTGCCAACAGCGCCTGCCGCCACAACGAATCCCGTTCCCATGGAGGTGTCTGGACGTAGCGACATGGCCTCAAACGTGGAGGCCATCGCACCCACAGGCCCCAGCTTCGATTGAGCGAAGGCATCCACGTCCGTCGAAAAGATGATCTGCTCCAGCCCGGAATTGGCGGCTGCCGATACCCGGACGGTAGCGGCTTACAAGGCGGCGTTGTCGGCGTCCAGCAATCCAGAGGGGATCAAGCAGCATCAGGCCGAGTGGCGGCGTGCCGTCCGCGATGTTTGTACGACACCGGAATGCGTGACCACGGCGTACCAGCAGAGACTGGCGGAATTGAAATGATCCGCTGGCGCAGAATCCTTGCAGGGCTGGCGCTGGTTGCAGCGGCCATCACTGCCCAGGCGGAAGGCGCGTTATTCCGAGTGCCCACTCGTGAGGGCGTCACTACAACGCTGTTCTGGGAGGTAGCGCCCGACGCCAAGGCTACCGTGTTCCTGTTCCCTGGAGGCGGCGGTGGCTTCGGTAAGTTCGAGGACGGCAAAGTCACCGGGGGCAACTTCCTGGTGCGCTCCGCGCCGTACTTCCTGGTCAATGGCTTCAACGTCGCGATCTTCGGACGCCCCAACGATATGGAAGAGCTGGGTTGGACGGAGCGGACTGAACCCAAGCACATGACCGACGTTGCCAAGGTGCTGGAGTTCGTGAAACAAAAGAGCAATCTGCCCGTGTGGATCATTGGCACCAGTCGCGGCACTGTCTCCGCGACCGCGACGGCAATCAACGTCCATGATCCGGCCATCGCAGGGCTGGTGCTGACCTCCAGTGTGGTTCGCTACGCCACGCCCGGAGCCGTGCCGCGCCAAGACCTCAAGGCTATCAAGCTGCCGGTGCTGGTCTATCACCATGCCAGGGACGGCTGCAAGCACTGCCAGGCCAGCGAAACCCCTTGGATCATCAAAGGTCTGACCAACGCACCCGTCAAGAAGCTGATGGTGGTCGATGGCGGGGCCAACCCCAGCGGCGATGTATGCGCGGGCCAGCACTGGCATGGCTTCATCGGCATGGAGAGCGAAGCGGTTGACCAGATTGCTAGCTGGATCAAGGCTCCGGTGAATTGAGCGTCGCGCCCTGGTATGGGACGGCAAAGTTATCGGTGGCTTGCCGTCGCCGATAGGACGCCAACACAATCATTGCACCGCCAGTTCACGGCGGCTATGACGGGATAGACCTCACATCCCGTCATCCCTTCCCTCCGGCGTGCCGCCGCACGCCATCGCTTCTTCCTTCTCTTCCCCTTCACCGACCACATCGGGCTGCATGCTGGCCCCGAGCGTTGGCGGCTGCGTGCGCCGGAGTTTTTTCCTTCTTTGTGGAGAACTCCCGATGCATGACTATCCCCCCACCTATTCCAGCCCCCGCGACGTTGACCTTCGCAGACAGGCCCGCAAGCCTCTGTTTGGGCTGGGGCGCGTGGTTGCCACGCCCGGTGCGTTGAACATCCTCACCACGGCCCAATGCCATCCGGTGCAGCTATTGCAGCGCCATCAGCATGGTGACTGGTGCGATCCCGGCGAGCTCTGCACTGCGGACAAGGCCGCCAATGACCGCGCCTTGTTGACGGGTGGCCGCTTGCTGTCGGTCTATCGCGTGGACGGCATTCGGCTGTATGTCATGACCGAGGCTGTGAACGATGGCTCGGAGCGGCGGGACAGCACTTGCATCTTGCTGCCTTCGGAGTATTGAAATGTTGGCGCCCAATACTCCACGGCCCATGCGGGTGTTGATGACGCTGCTGCCTCGGCTGGCAGTCAGTGCCCAGCACGAACCCGATTTCGACGCCAGCGATGCCACGGTGCTAGTGCAGCTTGCGGAGGCGGCCGAACTACTCCAACGTATTCTTCAACTGGGTATCTCTGCCATCGGGCAGTTGCTGGCCCATGCCTCGGTGCAGGTGGAAACCGGGGAACTGGCCCAGGATACGGTCGAAGCCCTGGGATGGCTGTTGGCCGAACTCGGGGATGCGGCCGCGGCCTGCATCGAGTTGGCGGCTCCGTGCCGGCATGCAACGGCGGACTTCACGGGGGCACGTTATGGTTAAACGGATCGAAGCACCCTCTGCCCAGGTCAACCGCTACACCCGCGCCGCCTTGTCGGAAAACACGCACCGAAGCTACAAGGCCGATCTGGCGCATTTCCGGCAGCATGGTGGCGCAATCCCCACTACGGCGATCAAGCTGGCCGAATACCTCGCCAGCTTTGCGGATACCTTGGCCGTGGCCACCTTGCAGCACCGGCTGATCGCCATCCACCGGGCGCACTTGGAGGCTGGGCACACATCACCCGCCATGGACTCCTTGGTCAAGCGCACCATGCAGGGCATCCGGCGCACCAAAGGAACGGCCCAACGGCGCGTCAAGGCGCTGGTCAAGGACGACATCATCGAACTGGTGTTGACGGCGGAAAAGCAGAAACCGATGAAGGCGGCGCGCGATGCGGCGCTTATCCTGGTGGGCTTCGCGGGGGCCTTTCGGCGCTCGGAGTTGGTCAGCATTCGCAAGGAGGACATCACTGCTTTCGACCATGGCATCGAGATTCACATCCGACGCACCAAGACCCAGCAGGAGAAAGGGCACACGGTGTTCATTCCCTGCGCCAAGTCCTCGCGCTGTCCGGTCAAGGCGCTGGAGAAATGGTTGGCGCTCAGCGGTATCGAGCAAGGGCCGTTGTTCCGGCCTATTAACCGACATGACCGAATCGCCAGTACCAAGGCATTGACATCGCAGTCAGTGGCCCTGGTGCTGAAGGGAGCGACTCGTCATGCCAAGAGCGAAGATGCTGCGAAGTCAGTGGCTGGGCACAGCTTGCGAGCAGGCTACTGCACTGAGGCAGCCAGCATTGGTATCGCCACTCACGTCATCATGGAGCAGACGGGGCACCGCTCCAGCGCGACCCTGGCGAAGTACATCAGACCTTTGGCGCGCAGGAGGACGCCAAGTTTGCTTTGACTACTCAGCCATAAATATCTCTCGACCCTCCATACGGACTGGCCAAAACAGGCTGGGAGCAGTCGTTCAGCCGCAGGTAGAGTTTCGACCGCTCAGAACGAAAGCGGTCGTTAGATCGCGGAGGCCTCGCGCTACGCTCGCGGCCTCAAGTAGAGGACACGAACAGGGGCGTAGGCTTTCCAAAGCGGGCGGATATTCCAACCTACTCAAAAGCAGAACCCCTCTACGACCATCCCTATTTGCTCGAAGTGGCTCAAGTAGCCTGAGCAAAAAAGTTTGCACTACTTACCCCAACGGCTCAGGTCATCGTGGTTGGCAATTTCCTTATGTACCTTTTTTGGGATGTGAGGCATCTCCGCCGAAAGGGTGTCGAGTCGTTCCCGGATTGGGGTCAAATCGTCGAGAGTTGCTGTCGCCCCCATCGTCATTTGCTCGAGTTGGCGGCCTACGGCGTTGTACCTCGCGCCTGCAATTCTGTGACGCTCGGCCCTATCCTGAAGTCCCATATTCGTGGCCAGGACGGCAAGCACCGCGGAGACGACGCTGAGGAGGCCAGTTCCCATCTTCACCCATAACTCAGGCTGTCCCTGGAGCGTCACAAAGACAGTCGTTCCCACGATCGCTGATAGAGCTGCAGCGCAATTGGACAACCAACGATGGCGAGAGGACAAACGCTCCGCCATCTTGTAGTGGCCAACCGCTACCGCAGAGCAGCGCCGATACCACTCGTCCGGAATGTTCGCTGGCGTTCCAAGTGCTCGCTGATGTTCAGTCACTGCTGTCTCCCCAAAATGCCGATTGATTTGATTTTGCAGTCAGTAATGTTGGCGCCGAATGAGTCTTGACAGTCAATTTTCGGTCGGCGGCAATAGTCAAATTGCCCAGTTGTAACTCACACCTACTTTGGCTTTCGATGGAGACTGACTTTGGCCAGCACTTTTCGGGCTCTGGAGGCGACCAGAAATTAGCTGGCCATGAATCCACGAACCAGCTAAGTAACAACAAGCATGCTCAGCACCGAGCCCTCCGGAAGCCGGATCGACTGCGACCAGACTTCCATTCGATAGACGCCTGGGCCACTGAGCCAGCGCGAAGCACTCTCTCTCTTAGGACGGCCTAGCCCCTTGACTGCCCCAAAAGCCATATCGAACGCGACTGTGTCCTGATGGAGTTCGTTGAGGATGTAGAAATCGGCTGAAAAATCTCGACTGCGCCCGGACCACTTCAACCTCCGCTGATCATGGCAGGTGATCGCGATCGGTGCTTTGGTGCGTTGGAGCAACTTCAGGGCTGATGCAGTCAGACTGGCCTGAAAATCCGCGCCCATTGCGCTCGCAAGATCAAGGCTGGGTTTACGTTCAGCGACCCATGGCCAGACCAGATAGTCCGGAAGGATCAGCTGACTGGCAAAGCTATTGGCGTCGGCCTCAATAGACTTGGCTTCAGCATTTTGCGGACCAATGTCCGTGCTGGAGCACTTGAATAATGCCCGCTGGGCATCCTGCATCCAGTGGGCCAGCTCATGCCCTAGCGAGAATCGCCTTCGTCCGAGGTTGTCGTCCATCGCGACGCTGATGACGGCATGATCACCCGCAGCAACCAAACGTGCCGCGCAACCGTCGAGCTTTCTGTATATGACGTGAGCACCACTGGCGCCAGCAATAGCCTCCAGATCAATGTGCTCGGGCTTCCTGACACCATGCCCCCAGAGCAAGCGCTCAGGGCGGCTGAGCCGATCGACATCAACGGCCATCATCGGCGTCGGGGATCTTGCCCATGAGCACAAGATCGTCATAGAGTGTTTCTAGATCGGCATCGCTTTGGCGGGTTCCTTCTCGGAATGCAGTAGCCAGTTGTGGCTCGACCGCGGAGGCCTGCGCGATGCGTTCTTTGATTCGATTCAGCGCAGGTCTTCGCGACGTCTTAGGAGTCGCTCGGACCTGCATAGCAGCCTTTGCGGCCGCAGCTTGTTGGCGAAGGCAGGATGCCAGAACGTCGTCGAGACTTACAGCAATACTGGCTGCCAGCTGATCGGGATCAATGCCCTCAGCGGCGAGCTCGGCCCGAATGTCTTCGTCAGGCGTGGCTTCGAGGTCTTTGAGTGCCAGAGCTCGAACTGCGGCGAGCGTGTTCTGAGATTCATTGGTCATCGCTGTCTCCGTCCTGGCATCAATTTGTCCACCTGTCTCCTCAATCTCCGCCGTGCCGTGTCATAGGTCTTTTGATCAAGATTGAACAAGGCAAGTACCTCCGCTACTGGCATGTCAGCCTTCTCGCCCTCGATGACCGCAAGTACTTCTTGATCATCTTTGAAATGGGCTTCAATGAGTTGCGCGTCCGCCCGAGCCCGCTGCTGCCTATCAGCCGCGTCCTCCACCTCAATCGCTTGCTCCACGACATCAGTGTTCCAGCCACCAGCCCGGTAAATTACCGTGTCAACGTCCCTGGCCTCGCCCGCAATGGCTTCCAATCGGTCGGTCTGAGTTTGACCAAGCGACTCCCGAGAGGAATCGGCGATGCTGTCCATGCAGCCAGACAGAAATGCTGGGAGCGGAACCCTGTCAATGGGCCAAGGACGTCCACGTTCACCGTCCTGTTTGTCCCCGCTTGCTGCAATGACGGCGCGCTTCACTGCTTCATTGAGCAACTCCTTGGGATCCGTGTACTCGGTACCCCAGACAAGCAGCCTAGCTCTTGCGAACAGACGTAAGTGCTCGGCAGAAGTCAGCATCATCAGCGCGCGGGATAACTCCTCAACACTGGCATATCGTTCTGAAGGCGATTTCGATGGCACTGCGGAAACCGGGCACTATTGAACACCCAATCCACTTCGACCTGAACACCCAATCCGGTTCATCCTGGACACCGACACCGACACCGATCCGCCGTGAACGCCGTGCCACTGCTCATGATCAACGGACCGGCATCATGGCCAAGGTTTGTGCATCGTGAACACTGGTCCGGTATCAAGATCAAGGCACCGGCGTCGTAAACAGGGACGCGCGGCCTGAACACTAGGGCGTGTTAACACAAACCACGAAGACCGTCAGCAACCAGGACGAAGCTG
>CAZEPA010000015.1:0-17607 GCA_964513955.1 uncultured Anaerolineae bacterium
CATTGACCCGTTCGCGATAGCCCTGCGCCACCTCGAAGTTGACGTACAGGCAGCGGTAGCGACCCTCCGCGTTCAGATAGTCGCGCAGCGCCAGCAGCGCGGAGGTCTTGCCGGTCTGCTGCGGCGCGTGCAGCACAAAGTACTTCTCTTGGCTGATCAGGCTCAAGACCTCAGGCAGGTTGATCCGTTCAAGGGGAGAAAGGCAATAGTGCCTTTCACAGTTGACCGGCCCGGCCGTGTTGAAGAAACGCATAGGCGCCTCGCTTGGCAAGCAAACGTTACTACGGTTTCGGGCCTTTGGCAAACGCCCTCGCGATCACTCCGCCCGTTGATACGCGGCCAGGGCCTGCTCGCGCGCGGCGCCATGATCTACCAGGGGCGCCGGATAATCCTGGCCGAGCACGCAGCCGGCCTGGCGCTGTTCCAACGGCGTCATTTCCCACGGCTTGTGAATGAAGCGGGCCGGTACGCGGGCCAGCTCAGGCAGCCAGCGCCGCACAAAGTCGCCGTTGGGATCAAACTTTTCGCCTTGCAGCACCGGATTGAAGACACGGAAGTAGGGCGCGGCGTCGGTGCCCACGCCCGCCGTCCACTGCCAGCCGCCATTATTGGACGCAGGGTCGCCATCCACCAGGTGCTGCATGAAAAAGCGCTCGCCCCAACGCCAGTCAATCAGCAGGTCCTTCACCAGAAACGAAGCCACGATCATGCGCGCGCGGTTGTGCATCCAGCCGTTTTGGACGAGCTGGCGCATGGCCGCATCTACGATCGGGTAGCCGGTGCGCCCCTCGCACCACGCGGCAAAAAAGGCAGGGTTGTTGTCCCACGGAATGGCGCGCAGCTCCGGTCGAAAGGCCTCACGCAGCACCGTCGGGAAGTGATAGAGGATGCTGGCATAGAACTCGCGCCAGATCAGCTCATTCAGCCATACCTCCGCGCCGCGCCGACTGGCGTCTGTGCGCGCCGTATTCAGAATCTGATACGCCGCGGCGGCTGCCTGCCGCGCGGAGATCATGCCAAAGCGCAGGTAGGGCGACAGCTGCGAGGTGCCTTCCAGGTCGGTGCGATCGCGTTGTTCATGATAGCGCGCAATCGGCGCCGCCAGGACTTCGGCGAGGCCTTCGACAAGCTCAGGCCCCGTGCGGTGAGCGTTCGACTGAGCGCTCACGCCGAAGTCCTGTCGAACCGCAGTCGAGCCGTCGCCGGCAAACTGCTGCAGACGCCGCTGCGCCTCCCCTTCGCCCGCGGCAAATGGCACACTGGCCGGTAGGGCTGGCGTGATAGGCAGCGGCTCGTTCTCCAGGTCGGGCGGCGTGGGGATGACTGCCGGCGCGGGCAGCAACGTCAGATTGGACGGCAGGGCCTTCCACGCGCGGCTGAAGGGCGTGAAGACGGTATAGGGCGCGCCGTCGGCTTTGCGCACGGCGTCCGACGGGAACACGGTAATCCCCGGCGTCAGCTCTAGGGGCAGCTGCTGGGCAACCTCCGCGTCACGCTGGCGCGCGTAGGGCGAAACATCAGCCTGCGCCACGATCTGGTGCGCGCCGGTCGTGGCCCGCAGGTTCGCCAGGACGTCCGCGGGCCGGCCTGCCCGCCAGACCAGGTAGCTGCCGCGCCGGCGCAGATCAGCGTCGAGGGCGCGCAGACCATCGAACAGGAAGGCCAGGCGTTTGGCGCCGGTGGTTGGCGCTTCGATCAAATGCGGATCGAGGATGAACAGCGGAATGACCTGGTCCGCGCGAGTCAGCGCCGTTGTCAGGGCCGGATTGTCCGCCAGGCGCAGATCACGACGAATCCACCAAATAGTCGCGGTCATGGGTTTAGCTCCGTTTGTATAGTCTGCTTTTCTGACGAACGGCGCCTGACGGACGTCACTGGCTGCGCATTCGCCCTTGCACGCCAACTTGCAAGCCTGACCAGCCTGGCTTAAACTTACCTCCCAAACGATCGAGAAATCTTGATTCAGGAACCGAACTATGCGCACAGAACCGATTTCTGCCCAGCCTCAGCCGGGCGTTTTTACCCCGACCGCCTTTCGCGGCCTGCCCGCCTTTATGGGGCGGTCGCCGTTCTGCACGGTGACCGTTTTGCCAACCTGGGGCGCCAAAATCGCCTCGCTGCTGGATTCCGACGGCCGCGAGTGGCTCTGGCACAACCCTTACTTGCCCTGGCAACTGCCCAACGCCGCCACCTCGTACGTGCGCGAGGCGGACATGGGCGGCTGGGATGAGTGTTTTCCAGCCGTCGGCCCTGGGCCTTACCCGCTGGCGCCGTGGCAAGGCCGGCCAATTCGCGATCACGGCGAAGTGTGGGCGCACGCCTGGCAAGCCGAAGCCGCGGGCGACAGCTTGCGCTGCGTCACCAAGGGCGATGAATTTCCTTATCGCCTGGCCCGCACCATCCGCCTGGCGCCTGACGAGCCGGCGTTCGAGCTGGTCTACGAGTTGACCAATCTCAGCAAAGCGCCGTTTGCTCATCTCTGGTGCGCGCACCCGCTGCTGGCGATTAAACCCGGGATGCAACTGCTGCTGCCGGCGGGCAGCCCGGTGCGCACCACGAGCCGCGCCTTGCCTGCGCGCTTCACCTGGCCGCGGTCAGGTGAATTGGACTTTAGCCAGGCGCCTGCCCACGATGCTGGCTGGGCGGCCAAACTGTATGTCGGGCCGCTGACCGAGGGCTGGGCGGCGCTGCGCGATCCAGAGACTGGCCGGGAGCTGCGCTTTGAATTTGATCCGACCGAAGTGCCGTACGTGGGGCTGTGGCTCAACTACGGCAGCTGGTCAGGGGCAGGTAGTGCGCCTTACTACAACCTGGGGCTGGAACCATGCACCGGCGCGCCGGATGACCTGGCAAGCGCCGTAGATCCCGCCTGGAACGCGTTTGCGACCGTCGCCGGCTACAGCACGCGCACCTGGTCTGTGCGCGTGCGTTTACTGTGACTCTCCTGACCGCTCTCCGTCAAACACATGCGCGAAAAAAATGCACGAGGGAGACGCAAAACCGTGCATGATGCCCGAAGCCTGGTTCTGTGTGCGGACGGAGGAGTTGCATGCATCACCTGAACGAAACAGCCGGTACGTTGACCCTGATGGGCTCCGGCGAAATGACCACGACGATGGTTCATGTGCATCGTCACATTATGGATGGCATCAAAGGCGCCGTGCAGCCGGTGTTCATTGATACGCCAGCCAACTTTGAGCTGAACGTGGACAGCATCTCGCTGCGCGCGGTGGAATACTTTACGACTCATTTTGGCTTGACCCTGGACACCATTTCTTTCCCAACGGCCACCTATCCGACGCCTGCGCAGATGGAGGCGGTGCTGCGCAAGCTGCGGCGCGCGAACTATCTCTTTGCCGGGCCGGGCAGCCCCACCTACGCGGTGCGCGCCTGGCGTCACACGGCTGTCTTTGAGACCATGGCCGGCAAGCTGGCATCGGGCAGCCACCTGGTCTTCGCCAGCGCCGCCGTCACCGCGATGGGCCGCTGGACGCTGCCGGTCTACGAAATCTACAAGGTTGGTCTCGATCTGCACTGGATCGAGGGGCTTGATCTGCTGGGCCGCTATGGCCTTGACCTGGCCGTGGTGCCGCACTGGAACAACAGCAGCGGCGAGACCCATGACACCTCACGCTGTTTTATGGGTGAAGTGCGCCTGCGCAAGCTGGCGCAGATGCTGCCCCCCACGATCGTGATCCTGGGCATTGACGAATTCACGGCCTGCATCGTCGAGCCAGGCGAGCAGCGCTGTCGTGTCTTTGGACAAGGCGCCGTCACCATTCGCACCCTGGACGGCGCGCCAGATCGGGTCTTCGCCAGCGGTGAAACGTTCTCTTTCGATGAACTGCGCCACCAGGGCAGCAGCCGCCAACCGGTTGCAGACAGCCTGGCGCCCACGGATCCGTCCGCACGGCTGTACAACCAGACCAGTGAGGTCGCGCATGTATTCCGCGACGCGCTGTACGAAGATCGCAATCCGGCCAGCGCGCTTGGCTACGTGCATGCGCTGCTGGAGGCCATCCAGACCGCGACCGCGACCAGCCTGCAGGCAGCCGTGTTGAATGAAATCGAGTTGATGGTGCGTGAAATGCTGGCCCTGCTGGCGATTTGGCTTGAAGAAGCCAACCTGCGCGGCTTTGCCGCCGCGCCGTTGATTGCGGACCTCGTCGCGCTGCGGCAAAAGCTGCGCGCGGAGAAGCAGTGGGCGCTGGCCGATCAACTGCGCGCCATCCTCGACGCGCACCACGTGATCATCGAAGATGCGCGCGAGGGCAGCAGTTGGCGCTGGGCTGAGTGAGCAAGGGGCTGCTTACCGCTGCAGATTGGTCGCGAAAAAGTCAAGGCTGCGTTGAATCAGGAGCTCATCGCTGCGGCCAACGAAGATGTGGCCCTGGCCGGCGTAGGTGAAGCATTCCACCGTTTTGCCCAGCTTCTGCAAACGGTCGCACAGGTCGGCGGCGATGAACAGGGGGATGCCGGCATCGTCCCCACCGTGATGGATGCTGACCGCGCTCTGCACCCGTTCCAGGTGAAAGAGCGGGGAAATCTCATGCACAATCTCTGGCTGGGTGTGGTATTCAACCACGCCCCGCTTGCCTGCGCTTGCCCGGTAGACATAATCGAAATTGCGCTGTTCGTCGCCGCTGAGCGCGGCATAGAGCAGTGTCGCTTTGATCAGCGGGCTGATGGTGATGACGCGCAGAGCCAACCCGCCGCCCAGGCTGTGCCCCCACATGCCGATGCGCTGTGGGTCGGCTGCGGCCAGCAGCCCTGGCTGGCCGCCCTGCGCATGCACGATGGCGACCAAGTTCAAGATGTCAGCCGTCATCCCGGTGCGGAACACGTCTTCCCCTTCGTCCGAGGGTGGAAAATTGCGCAGATTGGGGTGGATGACGATATAGCCGGCGCGCGCCAGCGCATCGGCGTAGCGCGTGGTGTAGGTCAGGATGCCGTACTGCGACGGCTCGACATAACCATGGAGAACGATGACCACCGGAAACGGGCCTGGCCCAGTGGGCGTGTTCATGAAGCCGTAGATCGTCAGCCCATCGCTCGCATAGGTGATCAGGTTGCGGGTGAAGCCCTTCGTCGTTCCTTCTTTGCCACGATCAGTCAGCGTGCCCCCGCCGTAGGTGCGTGCGGCCATCTCGGCAATGGTCCACCCGGTGGCCGGGTTGGGTGATAGGGTAGACGGCGCCTTTGGCGTTGCCGGCGGCGGGCTGGTCGCCGTTGGGAGCGGTGCGGTAACGGTTGGCGTCGCCGTGGCTGTGGGGGTTGGGGCGCGTGTGCGCGTGGCCGTGGCGCTTGACGTGGCCGTGGGATCGGCTGTGGCGGTTGCCGCGGCGGTCGCGACCGGCTCTGCCGTCGCCGAAACGGTGGACGCCGACGCAACTGTGCGCCGCTCCGCGCCTGCGCCGCCGTCGCCCTGACAGGCCGCCAGCCATCCCATTACGAGCAGCAGCGCCGCCAGCAAGGCCATGCCTCTGCCTGATCTCGGAGTCTGACTCTCGATCTGTCTTTCCGCAGCCGGCCAAGCCCAAAAGCGTCGGCGCTTCACGGCGCGCACGCCTCAGCGAGATCGTTGAGCCAAGCGGCCAGCAGGCGCGCCGCATCGTTGTGGACGTGTGGACTGTCGAGGCCGAGTGTGTTGAACATGATTCTTCCCTACGTGACATGAAAACAGCGGGATTGAGATGAGTATACCGGCGCGGATGACCCCGCGCTGCTAGAATTCTTACAGATGCCGGCGTGACAGACCGATGGTCTTGTACGTCCTGATTATCATGTTTGCTTCGACCATGCTACAATAGCGGCCCTGAAGCCCCCACGAGTCACCTCGAATGGACCTCAATCCTGCCAGTACGTCAACTTTTGAGTATGGGGAGGCATTACCGATGTCGCGGCGTTTAGCGCAACGATTGAATGCTTCGCGGCAGAACCAGTTCGTCGGACGAGCCACCGAAGTGGCGCTGTTCCGCGCGGCGTTGGAAGCCAACGAACTTCCGTTCAATGTTCTGTACGTCTTCGGGCCAGGCGGAATTGGCAAAACCACGCTGATGCACACCTTGACTGCGTTGTCAGAGGAGGCGCAGGTTGCCACGTTGTATCTCGATGCGCGCAACTTGGAGCCAACCCCTGAGTCGTTCTTGATGGCCCTGCATCTCTTGCTCCAACTGCCTCCTGGCGTCACAGCCACGCAGGCGCTGGCCGAGCGGGCGGATCGGCTGGTGATCTTTCTGGACACCTACGAGTTGATTGCTCCTTTGGATCATTGGCTGAGCCATGCATTCTTACCGCAGTTGTCCGACAATATCCTGATCGTGATCGCCGGTCGTCGGCCCCTTTCGCCCGCCTGGCATGCCGACCCCGGTTGGCGCAGCCTGGTCAGGGTCGTGCCTCTGCGCAACCTCAGCCCTGATGAGAGTACGGCCTATCTGGCCAAGGCGCAGGTGCCGCCTGAGCAGTATGAAGGCATCTTGAGCTTCACGCACGGACATCCGCTGGCCCTTTCGCTGGTGGCTGACCTGTTTGCCCAGCGCCATGAGATTAGCTTCCAGCCAGAGGCGGCGCCCGACATCATTCGTGCGCTGGTTGAACAGTTGGCGCGCAAAGTGCCTGGCCCGGCTCATCGCGCCGCGCTAGAGGCGTGCGCGATGGTGCGCCTGATGACCGAGGCGATCTTGGCCGAAATGCTGGGCATCCCCGATGTCCACGATCTGTTCGACTGGCTGCGCAGCCTGTCGTTTGTCGAAGCAGGCCCTCTTGGCGTGTTTCCCCATGATCTGGCGCGCGAATCGTTGGCCGCGGACCTGCGCTGGCGTAATCCCGACTGGTATGCGGAACTGCACAAGCGCGCGCGCACGTACTACGTGACCCGCCTGCAGCAGACGCATGGCCTGGAGCAGCAGCGGTACCTGTTCGACCTGATCTTTCTCCACCGCGACAATCCGGCCGTCCGCCCCTATTTTGAATGGCAAGCTTCGGGCGGCAATGTGATGATGGATACCTTCCGTCCTACCGATGAGCCAGGCGTCTTGGCATTGGTAAACCGGCACGAAGGGCCAGAATCGGCGCAGTTGGTCGCCCACTGGATCAAACGCCAGCCGAAGGGGGTTCTGGTGGCGCGGGAGCATGACGCCGAAGCCGGGGATTCGCCGGCCGGGCTCCTCGTCATGGTCGCTTTGCATCAAATCAGCGCAGAAGACGCCCGGGTGGACCCGGCCGTGGGCAAAGCCTGGGAGTATGTGCAGCGCCATGCGCCCCTTCGCCCTGGTGAAGCGGCTACGTTCTTCCGTTTTTGGATGGCGCGCGACGCCTACCAGACGGTTTCGCCGGTGCAGAGCTTGCTGTTTGTGACCATCGTGCGCCACTACCTCGCAACGCCTGGCCTGGTGTACACCGTCTTTCCTTGTTTGCAGCCCGATTTCTGGATGGGCGTCCTCAGCTACGCCGATCTGCTGCGCGAGCCGCAGTTGGATTACCAGGTGGGCCACCAAATTTACGGGGCATTTGTTCACAACTGGCGCACGACGCCGCCGCTGGCCTGGCTGGCGTTGTTGGGCGAGCGTGAGATCGCGAACACCAGCGTTACACTGCCGCCGCCCCCCATGACGCCGCTGATGGTTTTGAGCGAGGCGGAGTTTGCCAACGCGGTGCGCGATGCGCTGCGCGATTTGACGCGGCCCAACCTGCTGCAAGCCAATCCGCTGCTGCGCTCGCGTGTCATCAACGATCAAGTCAGCCCGCAGGCCAGCCAGGCGGAACGTATCAGTGTGCTGCAAACCCTGCTGAAAGAGGCAGCCGACACGCTGCAGCAAGTGCCACGCGACGTAAAGTTTTACCGTGTGCTCTATCACACCTGTTTGCATCCGGCCCCTACCCAGGAACAAGCGGCCGAACTGCTCGATTTGCCGTTTAGCACTTACCGGCGCCACCTCAAGACCGCCATCGAGCGCGTCAATGATGTGCTGTGGCAGCGGGAGATTGGCGGCCTGACAGGCTGAACGATGCGGGCGATCGTCAGCTGGTTCGTCGGATGCTCTGCAGCCCGCTGCCCACAAGCGCCAGGCCGATCATCCACAGCATTTGCTGCAGGTGCAACAGCACCGCGAACGCGGTCAAGCCGGCGCGGTCGAAGCCCAACAGCGCCAGCGGTGCGACGAGCGCGGCGTGGTAGATGCCTGGCTGCGTTGCCGCGGAGGGCGGCGCGATGAACAGCACCCCCAAGCAGAGCGCCGCCCACGAGGAAGGCGCCACGCCAGCGCCGTTCAATGCCGCCAGCGTCAGCATTTGGAATCCCCAGAAGCATCCCCACGTGATCACTGACCACCCCAGGGCGCGCCGAATCTGGCCTGACGCCGCCGCGTCGTTGATCCCGGCCAAGGCCGCGGCCAGCCCTTGCCGAGCACGCGTCTCGCTGATTCCTGGCGCGCGGGCAAGCAAGCGGGATCCGTGGACCAACACGTCGGCCTGATGGCGCAGCGCCCACACCGCACCCCACGTCAACAGCAAGAGCATGCCCCCGATGCCGATGAGCGCGGCCGGCGCCAGCTGCAGGCGCAGCCCGGTGACGAGCGCGCCGGCCAGCGCCAACACGCGCATCACTTGTTCAATCCCGCGCTCCACCACGACGCTGGCGGTAATTTCCGCCAGCGGCAAGGACGCCGAACGACTCAGCATCGCCACGCGCAGCGCTTCACCTGCACGAAAGGGCAGCAGGATGTTGGCCGCATGGCCTGCATTGGCCGCCTGAAAAGTCTCACCCAGGCGCGGTTTGCCCGCCAGCAGCAGCCGCCAGCGCTGGGCGTAGGCAACCAGGCCGGCCACGAATGCCAGCGAGGCCAACAGGTCAAGCCGCCAATCGGACTGCCGCACGGCGCGCAGCGCGGCTGGCACGTCCACCAGCCGCGGGAAGAGCAGGACGATCAGTATAATGGCCGCGGCGCTGAGCATCCAGCGCAGGCTCGTGGACGCGCGACGAGGCCATTTGCGTCCCCACGTCATGCCGGTCGCCCGCTTGGCGCGGTTTCGACCGCGCGCAACCCATTGTGCGCCACATGCCCAATCACCCGTCTCAACATTGCCGGCGAGAACAGGCGCGCGGGGGGTTCGACCAAGTGCGAGACCTGCATGAAGGCGTGCTGTGCAAACGCGTCGTGCGACGCGATCTGGAGAACCTGGTCCATGTAGCGGTGCAGCAGCCGCGTTCGCGTGCTGGGCCGGCCGCCCTCTGTGGCCGGCCAGCGGAAATCTTCGCCGGTTGCCATCAGCCAGGCAGTCTGGTTGACTTGAGCCAGCGCGCGTTGAAACGGCAAACCGATGGACGTCACATCGGCATGACGCGTCTCTTGTGCATCCAGACATTGGGCCAGCGCCAACGCGCCTAAAGCGCCCGTGGTCATTCCTTGCCCATACACCGGGTTGAAGGCGCACACCGCATCTCCCAAGACCGCCAGGCCGACCGGCCAACGCGTTAGATTTTCATAATGACGCCAGCGATTTTCGGTGCGTTGATAGCCAAAGATGGCAGACAATGGTTCGGCGTTCTGGATGGCGTCGTGCAGCGCGGGCGTAGTCAACTGGCGGGCAAACTCCAGGAAGCCCGCCTCGTCGGTCGGAGGAAAGACGCGATTGATACCGCCGAGCGTGACGATCCATTGGCCGTTTTCGATGGGGTAAATGACGGCGCTGCGTGGGTTGCTGAGCGGCTTGGGCGCAATTAGCAGGCATTTCCAGTCGGCCGCGAAGCCGGCTGGTTTCTGGTACCAACGGCTGGCGTAGCCCAAGAAGCTGTTGATGACCGTTTCGCGCGGCGCTTCATAGCCCAGCGCCTGCAGCCAGGCTGGGAGCTGCGAGGTGCGGCCGCTGGCATCAACGACGAGGCCAGCAGCCAGGGAGGTTGCGCCGTTCAACTCTGGCGGCGGAGCGTGGCGAAATCGTAGGTGCACACCCGTGACGCGGCTGCGATCAGTCGTTGTTTCCAGTGCCGTCACGTCGGCGCCGGTCAGAAATTGCACCTGCGGGTGCGCGGCGGCTCGACTAAGCTCGCCGAAGTCCAGGCGCTGACGCACCGTCCATTCCAGCAAAGGGCGGCTGCAGGTGGTGGTGATCATGTCGGATGGCTGCCGCGGCCCCCAACCAAAGGCTGTGTGCATGGCGCAGTCCGCGCTCCAATCCACCGTCGGCGCGCCGGCGGCAGCCAGCTCGGTCGTCAAGCCGGGGAAAAGGTCGTTCAGGATGCGCTGTCCGCGCACCAGCAATACGTGCGCGTGGCGCGCCTGGGGCACGCCGCGGCGCATCTCTGGGCCAGCGGGCAAGGCGTCGCGCTCGATCAGCGTGACGCGCTCAAAGTAGGGCAGCAAACTGCGCGCCGTCACCAGGCCGGCCATACTGCTGCCAATTACAATCGCATGGCGACGACTATCCTGCGGTAAGGTGATGGTCATCTTGGAAAGTCTCCTTGCAGATTGCAGATGATAGATGATAGATTAAGGATTGCAGCTTGCGTAACCCAAGCCCAGGGCCATTGTCTGTGAAAACGCCTAGAAAGCAAAATTCAACTATCTTCCATCTTCAATCTTCAATCTTCAATCTTCAATCTTCAATCTACCTGTGGTACAATCCCCGTCGCCCGACGCGTAGTGAGTTCTCTCAGCGGGCAAAGTTTCTTCTGCGGAGGTGTCAAATGAAGTCGAATCGTTACGTCAGTCTGATGGCAGTGGTGCTGCTGTTGGCAGCGCTGTGGATGACTAGCGGGTTAACGGCTGCGGCCGCATCGGACACGGCCAATGCCGCGGCCGGCGGTCGCTCGATCAGCGGCGTGGTTTGGCAAGACTATTGCGAATCGGACTGCACGGCCGGCAGCAGCCTGCGCCGCGGCAACGGCAGCCCGGATGAGGCTGAAAAGCGCCTGGATGGCATCACCGTGCGCCTGGGGCGTAACCGCTGCGGCATCAGCCGCACGCTGAGCACAACGACAACCGATAGCAGCGGACAGTACAGCTTCAGCGGATTGTCCGCGGGAACCTACTGCGTGTCGGTCAACTCACATCAAAGCAACAGCGCGTTTCCCAAGCCCGGCGTGTGGACGCGGCCCATGGGGCGCAGCTCGTGGTATATCGCCAGCTACACCGTGCATGTGAGCAGCTTCAACCGCAGCGGGCTGAACTTCGGCTGGGACAAGGAGTAGACAGACGATGCCGCAAGGCTTGACCACCAAATACTTTGTCGCCATCGCGGGCAACATCGGCGTGGGCAAATCCACCCTCACCGCGTTGTTGACCACCCGCTTGGGCTGGGAACCGGTCTATGAAGCGGTGGATGAAAACCCATACCTGGCCGATTTCTACGCGGACATGCAGCGTTGGAGCTTCCATTCACAGACCTTCTTCCTCGGGCGACGCTTGCAGCAGCATTTTGATCTCTTGCAGCATGGGCAGTCGGTGGTGCAGGATCGCAGCGTCTATGAAGACGCCGAAGTATTTGCCCGCAATCTCTATCTGCAGGGCCATCTGAGCGAGCGAGATTGGCAAACCTACTACGACTTGTTTCGCACGCTCACGCTGCTCCTGCAGCCGCCCAACCTGGTGGTCTACCTCAAGGCTTCCGTGCCGGCGCTGCTCGATCGGATTGCCCAGCGCGGCCGCGACTACGAGCAGGGTATGGCGCCTGCTTATCTGGAACGTCTGAACGACCTGTACGAACAATGGATTGCCGGCTTCACGCTCTGCCCCGTCCTGGTCGTGGAGACCGATGATCTGAACTACGTGCAGCACGAGGCGCATCTCTCGCTGGTCGCCCAGCGGGTGCAAGATCGGCTGCACGGCCGAGAAACGCTGGTGTTTTGAGCGTTGGCTCATGCGGCCTCCCGCGGCTGGTCGGCAGGCCGGCCGCAGCCCAGGGTGGGGTGCATTTCAATTTCGGGGCGTAGTCCACGAGGGTGGACTTAGCCGTGGTTGCAGCGATTTTGATCGCCCGACCTCCGACCTGCCCCCCATTTGAAATGCACCCCCAAGGGTGTGTATACTCCCACACGAAACGCAGGTGCGGGGAGTGAATGAGCCGCCATCGGCCGCATCTCCGCGGTCAAGCAAAAGCGTTGGGCCGCGGCATTGCGCGCCCGGAAAAACGGATCTTGCATGCCTACCTGGAAGAAAATCATCTACGGCGCCGGCGATTCTGGCTTCTCGTTGACCTCGACCGCCCTGGCGCTGCTCTACCTGGACTTCCTGGTCAACATCGTTGGGCTTGACCCGCGGCTGGCCGGGGTGTCCATTGGCCTGGGGCGCATCTGGGACGCGATCAACGACCTGGTGATTGGCACGCTGAGCGACCGCACGCGCAGCCGTTGGGGACGGCGTCGTCCCTACCTGCTGTTCGGCGCGCTGCCCTTTGGCCTTACTTTCATCTTGATGTGGCTCATTCCCGTAACGCACAACCAGACTACGCTGCTGATCTACTACACGGCGATGTACATCCTGTTCGACACTTTCTTCACGTTGGTCAACGTGCCCTACATTGCGCTGACGCCTGAACTGGTGCCTGCGTACGACGAACGTACGTCATTGCACTCCTATCGCATGGCCTTTTCCATTGGTTTTGGGCTGTTGGGCGCGGTGGCGCCGCTGGCGATTGTGGATGCCATCGCTGGCGCCGGCAGCGTGACCCGTCACGGCGCGTACCTGGGCATGGCGGCCATCCTGGGGCTGGCCAGCGTGCTGCCTGTTTGGCTGGTTTTTGCCACGGTACGCGAGCGCCCGGAGTTTCAGGACCTGCCCACGCCCGGCCTGGTGGATTCGTTTCGCATGGCGGCCAGCAACAAGGCCTTTCTGATCGCCGCCGGCGTTTACCTGCTGACCTGGATGCCGATTGACCTTATTCAATTCGTGCTGGTGTTTCTGATTCGCGACTACTTCCACCTGACCGGCGGCGCGCGCGATATGATCTTTCTCCTTCTTTTTGGCGTTGGGGTATTGGCGCTGCCGTTGTGGGTATGGGTCTCTCACAAGCTAGATAAGCCGCGGGCCTATCAACTGGGTATGGCCTTCATGGCCGTGGTGCTCTTGGCGCTCAGCTTTATCCCGTCAGGAGAGACCAATTTGGTGTTTGTGCTGGCGGCGCTGGCTGGGGTTGGCGTTTCGGCGGCGCATGCCATTCCCCTGGCGATTCTGCCCGACGTGATTGACTGGGACGAACTGCGCCGCGCGCAGCGGCAAGAGGCCGCGTACTACAGCGTCATTACCCTGATCCAGAAACTGGTCGGCGCGCTGACCATCGCCGTCACCGGCCTGGCGCTTTCGGCCACTGGATACATGGCGAACGCCGCGGCGGGTGCGCAGCAGCCCGCCAGCGCGCTGTGGGCAATTCGCCTGTTAACCGGCCCACTGCCGGCCGCTTTTTTCATCGCCGGCATTGTGCTCGTCTCATTCTACCCGATCTCACGTGAACGGCACGCGCGGATTGTCAGCCTGCTCGAAAAACGTCGGCGCCAGCGCCTGGCGCGCGCCGATCAGGTGCTGGCCGCGCCCGAAGACATACCATAAACTTGCATCGCCGTCTGCTTTCCCGTATAATCGCCCCGACTGATCTCTGCGAATGAGCAAGAGAAGGAAATACTGAATGTTTGAAAAGCTATTGGGCATTGACCTGGGCACGGTAAACCTGCTCGTCTACATGAAGGGCCGGGGCATCGTCTTGCAGGAACCATCGGTCGTGGCCATCGCCACGCGTGACAGCAAAATTGTGGCCGTCGGCCAGGAAGCCGCCGACATGTTGGGGCGCACCCCGGAGAGCATCGAGGTGGCGCGCCCTATGCGTGATGGCGTGATCGCCGACTACGTGGTCACGGGAGCCATGCTGCGCTATTTTATCCGCCGCACGTGCGGCCGCAACCCGCTCATCAAGCCTCGTGTGATGATTTCGACGCCAAAAGGCGTTACCAGCGTTGAAAGTCGCGCGGTGCACGATGCAACCATCGAAGCGGGCGCGCGCGAAGCCTATCTGATTCCTGAGCCGCTGGCCGCCGCGTATGGCGCCGGCTTGCCCATTGACACGCCCACTGGCAACATGGTGGTAGACATTGGCGGCGGCACTACCGAAGCGGCTGTCGTCTCGATGTACGACATTGTAGTTTGGAGCGCGATCCGCATCGGCGGCAATCGCATTGACGATGCCATTGTCAACTACGTGCGCAAAAAGTACAACCTGCTCATCGGCGAACAGACCGCGGAAGAGATCAAGATCAAGATCGGCAGCGCCGTCATGATGCCCGAACTCATGTCCATGGAAGTGCGCGGACGCGATCAGGTGGCCGGTCTCCCCAAGACGATCACGATTACCTCAGAGGAAGTGACCGAGGCCATCACGGAGCCGATGCAGGCCATCGTGGGTACGGTGAAGGCGACGCTGGAAAAAACTCCGCCTGAACTGGCCGCCGATATCATTGACCGCGGCATGGTACTGACCGGCGGCGGCGCCTTGCTGCGCAACATTGACAAGCTGTTGACCAAAGAGACCGGCGTGCCTTGTTACTGCGCCGAAAATCCCATCGCTTGCGTCGCCATCGGCGCCGGTAAGGCGCTGGAAAACTATGCCATCATGAAGCGCAGCCTGATGCTGATGTGAGCCGTGTTGGTGGCGGCGCAGAGCGCCGGCCATGCGACCGATGATCATCACGGGGTTGCCCACGAGTGGGGATGTGCGGGGCTATCAGGCTCGACATCCCCATTTTGTATCAGACCTTCGACAAATCCGCGGCCCCGCGCTGGCTCGGCATTCTGGCAGGCTTGAGTAAACAGGAGGATTCCCAATGACGTACGGTCGCAAGCTCGACCCGCACCCCATTTCGACCACCTTGAACGTGGTGGACCTGGTGGATGACTATTTTTTGGCCTACAATGCCGCGCGCCTGCGTGAAGCGTGCCGCTTGTTCGTCAACAAGATGCTCGAACCTGATGTCACCGTGGGCGTCACACTCTCTGGGGCGCTGACGCCGACCGGACTTGGACACGCGGCGTTGGTGCCCCTGCTTGACGCCGGCATGATTGATTGGATCATCAGCACCGGCGCCAATTTGTATCACGATCTGCACCGCTCGCTCGGTTTTGAGCTGTTCCAGACTTCGCCCTTCGTGGATGATGTGGAGCTGCGTGAGCAGAAGATCATTCGTATCTACGATATCGTCTTCGATCAGGACGTGCTGCTCAAGTCCGATGCCTTCCTGCGCCGCGTGTTGGCCGCGCCCGAATTTCAGCGCCGCATGAGCACGGCCGAGCTGCACTATCACCTGGGCAAATACGTGCGCGCGCGTGAGCTGCGCCTGGGGCTGACGCATCGCTCCGTACTGGGCGCCGCGTTCGACGCCGGCGTGCCGGTTTATACCTCTAGCCCGGGCGATTCGACCATCGGCATGAACGTCGCTGCACTGCGCCTGGCCGGCGGCCAACTCGGTTTTGACCCGGAGGCAGACGTCAACGAAACGACCGCCATCGTCTACGGCGCCAAGGCCAGCGGCGGCAAAAGCGCCGTGCTGATCATCGGCGGCGGCAGTCCCAAGAATTTCATTCTGCAAACGGAGCCTCAGATTCAGGAAATCATGGGCATTGACGAAAAGGGCCATGATTACTTCGTGCAGATCACGGATGCTCGGCCTGACACCGGCGGCCTCAGCGGCGCCACCCCTTCCGAAGCGGTGACTTGGGGTAAGGTGGATCCGGATCAACTGCCTGACAGCATTGTCTGCTACACCGACAGCACCCTGGCGCTGCCGATCTTGACCGCGTACGCGCTGGGGAAACATGCGCCCCGCCCGCATAAGCGCCTGTACGAGCAGCGCGCGGCTTTGCTGGCCACGTTGACCGCAGCCTACCAGCAAAACCGGCCGGTTGATTCTGAATCGTGGGACGCGTGAGGTGACTATGCGTGGATACACCTTCTTGCCGCCGGATAACTTTCTGGGGCTGGCCGAGGAATTTAGCCGCTATGAGCGCAGCCGAGTCGTCGTGCTGCCGATTCCGTATGAGGCCACCGTCAGTTACAGCGGCGGCACGCGCAACGGGCCGCGTGCGATTTTGCAGGCTTCCACCCAGGTTGAGCTGCTAGATCGCGAGTTTGATGATGAATTGGCGCTGCGCTGGGGCGTGCACACGCTGCCCGCCTTGGCGCCCAGCATGGAAGGCCCGCACGTGATGGTAGGCGCCATCCACGAAGCGGTGGCTGAACAGGCTCGCGCCGGCAAATTCGTGGTCGGCTTGGGCGGGGAACACACCGTCAGTGTGGGCATGGCACGCGGCCTGGCGCAAGTTTTTTGTGCTGATGGTTCTCCGTTGCTGACGGTGCAGATTGATGCGCACAGCGACCTGCGCGCCAGCTACGAAGACTCCGCTTACAGCCATGCCTGCGCCGGCCGGCATTTTCATCAGTTAGGGCCGCTGGTGCAGATTGGCATCCGCTCTGTCTGTCGCGAAGAGACCGATTTCGTGGCCGCGCACCCAGAGACGGTGCGTGTGTTCTTTGCCGAAGATGTCCATGCTGGCCCTGAATACCTGGACGAATTGGCCGAGCGGGTGAAGGGCCACAAGGTTTTTCTGACGATTGATGTGGACGGCCTGGATCCGGCGTTGATTCCGGCGACCGGCACGCCGGAGCCGGGCGGTCTGAGTTGGTGGCAAACCCTCGATGCGATCCGCACCGTCGCCCAAAATGCGGACATCGTTGGCTTCGACGCCGTGGAACTGGCCCCCATTCCGGGCTATCATGCGGCCGACTTTACCGTCGCCAAGCTGGTGTACAAGGCCATGGCGTTGGCCCTGGAGGCAAGGCAGTAGATCGCCTGACGATTCCCTCGGTTGGTATGATCGTGGTATACTAGGAGGTGAGCCTCCGGCGTCGCGTGGCCCGCAGGCCGCTTTCGTCACAGACGCTAGAAATGACCAGTCAGCCTGGTGCGTAACCGAGCGCAAGGTATGGTGGGGACAGGAGACAGATAATGAGTCACTCAGTGGGGGTCGCGACGATTCGCAAACGGAATGTGACGGTATACAACGCAAAGGGGCGCAACGGTAAGAAAGCACCTACTCCGCAGGGCACGATGACAGGCGACAGTCAAATGCAGCCAGGGAGCCTTGATGTGGCGCCGATCGCGGTCGTCCCGTTAGAGCAACCGTCTATTGATGATGTCTTGGCGCGTCTACGGCTCGCGTGTGATGCAGGCAACGAACAGTCGTTCCACCAGGCTTATGCATTGGTAGACTGGTTGCAGCAGCCACCAGAGATTATTGAACGCGTGGTCCGTTTGACTTTTCGAGCTGGGCTGCACTATCTGGCGCAGACCCTGGCACGCAACGGGGCAGCCCTTCATCCTCATCACCTGGGCTTACAGAAACTTGCACGGGCCTTGAATCCCGCATCTGCGCAAGTAAGCCCCGCCACCCATGACCGGGCCGTGCGGGCAGACACGCAGTGGTTTGCCGAACATAGTATTGATTATTACGGACAGTGGGTTGCGGTCAAGAATGGTCAACTCATTTCGGCGGCTCCCACGATTCAGCAACTTGAAGCTCAGATTGGCGACCTTCGTTCGGCCACAGTTGCCCATGTCGTGTGGAAGTA
>CAZEPA010000016.1:0-17592 GCA_964513955.1 uncultured Anaerolineae bacterium
TCGACGGTTCACCTGTCCCAGCCTTCATGGGCACAGTCGAGTATGTCTGATTGTCTCTCCTCGGTGTGGAGGAAGCAGCCGCGGGAACGAGCCACAAGACGCCGACCGGCTGCAGGTCGTAGCGCAGGGCCAGGTCTTCATCGGGATCGGTGGTGAAAATCGGGCGCTTGCCGAGCTGACTCTGGATCAGGTCGCTCACATCCGGCCCGGCGCTGACCGCCAGGTCCGGCCAACGCTGCGCCAGGTGGCGGCGATACCAATCAAAGTTCCACAGCGTGCGTTCCACCACGGCCACATCAGGCCTCTCTCCCAGCCCATCTTGCACGTACCACAGGGCAAAAGTATGTTCATCACCATTGGCGATGAGTAAGGCGTCGGGCGCGGCCGCGGCCAGGGCGTCCTGGGCATACTGGCGCGCCGTCTCATCATGGCTGAGATCAACAGCCGCCCAATTTTGCCACAGCAGCAGCGCCGGCAGCAGACAGACCAGCCACGCAAGGCCGGCCACTCGCCGACGCGCCAACCACGCGGCCACGGCCAGCACGCCAGCGGCCTGCCACAGCGCAGCCAACAGAAAAACGGGCAGCAGGTAGACAAACGCGTCGGCGGTGGCGTAACCGAGGGCGTAGATGGCCACTATGAGCGCGACGCCGACTGTCGCCAGGGCCAGTCGCCGTTCCTGGGTTGCCAGCCGCCGCAGTCCGAGCACAGCCAGGATCAGCCCCGGCCAGGCCAGCGGCTGCGCCAGCAGGTCAAGCCAGGCGCGCAAACGGATCAGCATCTCAGGCACGGTCAGGCCAAAGAGGGCGCCGCGGTACAGTTGCGCGCTGACCAGCCACCAGAAGCCGCCCGGCGTGGTAGGATCGCCCCAGCGCAGCGTGGGCTGACGGCCGGCCGCCAGGGGAAGGTAGACATAGACGGCCAATCCAGCCAGGCAAGGCAGCAGCAAGCCAAAGAGGCGGCGCGCTGCGGGGAGCGGGGGGAGTTTGGCGCCAAAGTCCAAGAGCAGCCACGGCCCCAGGAAGATGAGCGAGAGGTGATTGCCCAGGCCGAGGCCAAAGACAAAGGCGGCCATGCGATGGCGAGCGAGTTCATGGGGCGACCGAGGCAGGATCAACGCCGCGATCAACGCGACAAAGAGGGTGTGCAGCGCATAGACTTCAACCAGGACGGCTTGCGACCAGAAGGTGAATTGAAAGGCCAGGGCCAGTCCGCCCAGCACGGCCGCCGCGCGAACCCCTGGCTGCCGAGGCCACAGGGTCTGCACCAGCCAGGCGACCAGGGCCGCAGCGGTCGCGGCGCTGAGAGCCGAGAGCAAGGCCACGCGGTGCGCCAGTTCACCGATCGGTAAATGGGTGAACAACCAGGCGAGCAGCGTCCAGGTGGGGTAGCCAGGCGGATGCGGGACGCCGAGGACGGCCGCGGCTGCGGCCAGTTCCCCACTGTCCGCGCCGTCATGGCGCCAGGTGATGGACGGCGCCAGGGTGAACAGATAGACAACCAGCGCGGCCAAGCCCACCGCCAACGCCGCGCCCAGCGCGCCCCGGTCATGCGCCGCGGGCGGCGGCAACGGGGTGGAATCGGTCCAGGCCGATGGGCGCGGGGCATGGCGTTCCTCGGCGGCAAACTGGACCGCAGCCTGCGGCGGCCGCGAGCTGCGCGTCGCCTCTCGTGCGCCGAGCATGTTGATGGCCCTCGAACTCGAATGCGCCCGTGCGTTGTGGCGGAACGTGTCAGCGCACCGCCACGTGCGCAAGATCGCCGCCCACTGCGGGCAGGAAAGCCGGCGGCAGGCCAACGGTCAGAACAGCCGCGCCCGCGCCGGCGCGCGCCTCGATGTCCAGCACAGAACCAAGCGGGACGCCGCTGCCCACGCTGAGCGTCAGGGTGAGAGTCTGAGGCTGATTGGGCGCGAGATTGGTCAAACGCCAGCGCCGTTGGCTGGCGTCAAAGCTACCCGCGACAGCCTGGCTCGTCGTCAGGGTGAAGGCGGACGGCACGACCAGTTGAACATCGCCCTGCTCCAACGCCACGGTGCCGACATTGACCGCGGTGACTGTGACGGTGAAAACCTGACCGGGCGTCACCATCTCCGTGCCGGTGATGGCGACGCTGAGGCCTGCGGTGCCCACCGGTCGCGTCGCCGCGGGCGTGCCAACCGCGGCGCCGGTGGGCGTCGGTGTGGGTGTAGCCGTCTGTACCGTCGTGGCTGTGGGCGGCGGATTGGTGGGAGTGGCCGTCGCACCAGGCTCCGGGGTGTCAGTCGGGCCGGGGCGCGGGGTCACGGTGGTTGGCGCCATGGTTGGTGTGGACGTGGCCGCCGGTCGTGTGGATGTGGCTGTGGGCGGCTGCCTCGTTGGGGTCACCGTGGGCGGGGACACGGTGGGGGTCGCGGTCGGCGGCGCCGGTGTGGGCGTGCGCGTCGGTACGGTCTGCAGCCGCTCGCTGCGTGAACTGCGCGCCGCATTGACGGGCAGGAGCACCACGGCCATCAGCGCCGCGAGCGTGAAGCCAGCCAGAATCAGTCTTGACAAACGCATAGAGTACCTCACGGTTCAGTACGATCCCTCGCCGCGCAGCACAGCGGGCAAGGTTTTCAACAAAATAGCGACATCGCGCCACAACGAATAATGCTCGATGTATTCCACTTCCAGCGCCACCCGCTGGGCGAGCGCTAGATTGCCGCGGCCGTTGATCTGCATAGGCCCGGTCATGCCCGGCTTAACCGAGAGGCGACGGCGCTGCCAATCGTTATAGCGGGCGACCAGGGCTGCTTCTTCTGGTCGCGGCCCCACCAGGCTCATCTCACCGCGCAGGACGTTCACGAACTGCGGCAGTTCGTCCAGGCTGAAGCGGCGCAGCCAGCGGCCCACGCGCGTCACGCGTGGGTCATCGCGAATCTTGTAGGCCGGCTCCGGCAAGGCGTCCAGGTCAACCACCTCATGGCGCCGCAGCTCCGCATTATCCACCATCGAGCGAAATTTGTACACTCGAAAGAGACGGCCATTTTCGCCGACCCGATCCTGGGTAAAGAAGATCGGCCCGCGCGTGTCCAGCTTGATGGCCATGGCAATGACAGCCATGGGCAGCAGGCTGACAGCCAGACCGATGGCCGCGCCGCTGACGTCGAGCAAGCGCTTGCCCACGCGCTGCCAGGCGCTGAGCACCGGCCGCCGCGTCCCTTGCGCATCGCCCCGAAAATGGAAACGACCCGAGACAAAGCCGGCGGTCAAGGTGAGCGCACGCACGGCCAGCATAAACGGCGTGATCAGGCCGACCGGCCAATCCTTGCGCAGGGCTTTGACCGTGAAGGGCAGGGCGCTGAGCAGAAAGACCCCTGTAAGCGCGGCCGCGCCCCATAACGCTGGTCGCCAGAACAAGGCCAGAGGCAGAGCCGCTAACGCCAGCGTGGTCAGCGCCATCTGCACCTTGAGCACCTGCGGGGTATGCGAATCTTTCACCAGGCGCTCGGGCAGCCAGCGCGTCAGCAGGGCCTTATAATAGCCAATGTAAAATTTGCGCCGCACATATTCGGCCAGGGTTTTGTCATGCTGATGATAAACCTGGGCGTCGGGTATGAACTGCATGTGATACCCTTTTTGCGCCAGGCGGAAAGAAAACTCCTGGTCTTCGTTCGAACCGGTGCTAAAGATCGTATCAAACCCGTTATTTTCCAGGAACACGGTGCGGCGATACCCGGCCGAGTAGGTATCAATAAAATCTATGTATTCCTGGGCGCGCATGCGGTCGTAGCGATCTTCGTACTCGATCTGGACAAAGCGCGCCACCAGCTCGCGCTGACGGGTGAGGTAGGCGCCCTTGACGCCAACAATATCTGCACGCGTAAACGCGGCCGCCATCACTGCCAGCCAACCGGGCGCAGGTTCACAGTCGCTGTCAATGAAAAGCACCAGATCCCCGCACGCCTCGCGCACGCCGTGGTTGCGGGCGCCGCCGGGGCCTTGGTTGGGCTGTGTGATCACCCGCACCCCCAGCGCCTGGGCCAGGGCCGCGGTACCATCCTGTGAGCCATCGTCTACAACGATCACTTCCACCGGCTGGGGCCACTGCTCGATCTGCGCCAGCAAGGCGCGCAGTCCAGCGCCCAGCGTGTGCTCGGCGTTGAAAGCCGGGATGACCACCGAAATCAAGGCCGCGCCTCCTCAGGCTCGCGTCGATCGCCCACGCGCTGGCCGCGCACGATCGCCGATGGCGCGTCTCGGCGCAGTTGCCAGGTCTGCCAAAGCAAGGCCAGCCCACCGCCAATCATCAAGGCGAGTGGAGCGACGACGTACAGCAGAACGCCAACGGCAAAGCCGTGCACCGCGGCCACGCCAAACCAGGCCAGCGTCAGTTGGCACAGATATTGGAAGACGCCGATTTTGCCGGGAGAACTGGGCACGCTAATGCCTGCCTGAAGCACGGCAAGCAGGGTGAACGAAACGACCCAATCGCCGGGTATGCCCAGCGCCAGCAGCGTCAAATAGTTGGTGGAACCGGCCAGGAGCCAGATGGCGAACGACCAGAGAACAACCCGTAGCGCCACCGGGGGAAAACGGAACGCGTCCAGGCCGCGCAGGGCCGCATCGAGCAAACCAATCCAGCGTCCACCGCGGTTGTTGGGCAGGCGATCGAGAGCGCGGCGCGCCAGGGACATCCACTGCTGACGCCAATGCAGGCCGATGATCGCGCCAGCCAGTAAGGCGAGCGCAGCCAGGATCATCATGGGGCGTCGGCTGGTCAGGGCGGCGACGCCAGCCGCGTTGGACGCCACCAGGAAAGGCGAGAGGGTCAGAACGCACAAGGCCAGCATCGCCAGGTCAAGCATTTTCTCGACGCCGACCGTGGCCAGGGTCTGCGCTTTGCTGTCGCCAAAGCGAGCGCCAACCAGGTAGGCGCGCAGCAGTTCGCCGCCGCGCACCGGAATGGCTAAAGAGACCGCTTGACCGCTCAGTAAGATGGCGAACAACGATTGAATGGGCAGATGACGATGACGTGGGTAGAAGAGCAAGCGCCAACGCGCAGCTTTGGCTAGATTGGTCACCAAAACCGACAGCAGGGCCAGCGCCACCCAGGTCGGCTGCGCCTGTCGCAGGCTGGCCAGGACCGCGTCGAGCGCGACGTCGCGTAGGGCCAGCCACAAGCAGAGAAGACTAATGGCCAATCCCAGCCCCACGCGGCCATAACGTCGCCAGCGCTGGCCTGAGGGAACGGCGGGCGCCTGGTCATCCATGTCCATTTTTAGCAGCCTGGCGAATCAGAGAAGCCCATGCATCTCGAATATCTACTGCGAGCGGTTGGACGGAAAGATGGTCGCCAAACGGCGCGCCGCCGAGCGCCACACACTGACGCCGTTACGACCGCGCCGCACCACGGTGGGCGCTGCGCCGTCGCTAC
The DNA here is from genome assembly GCA_964513955.1 of uncultured Anaerolineae bacterium. Classification (GTDB taxonomy): domain Bacteria; phylum Chloroflexota; class Anaerolineae; order SSC4; family Amarolineaceae; genus Amarolinea. The sequence continues at coordinate 5,398 of CAZEPA010000016.1, forward strand.
CGGCGCTGGCGCCGTTGCTGCTGCGCGTCTTCTTCTCGCCATCGCCCTTGTCACTATCGCCATAGTAGCGATGGTAATAATAGTAATAACCATCGGTGTTGGTAGGGCTAAGGCGATTCAACGCCACGCCCAGGATATGCGCACCGACCTTGCCCAGTTCTTCAGCCGCGCGCCGCGCCAGCGGCTCGCGAGTCTCGCCCGAATCCACCACCAGGAGCACACCGTCCAACTGGCGCGCCAGGACGGCCGAATCGGTCACGGCCAGGGCCGGCGGGCTGTCGAAGATGATGATGTCGGCTATGCTCTTCAACGCATCAATCAGGTCGCCCATGCGATGAGAACCGAGCAGTTCGGACGGGTTTGGCGGCAGGGGTCCGCTTGTCAACACCGACAAATTCTTGATCTGGGTCGTCTGGATCAGGTGCATCAGGGTTGACGGGTCAGGATTGGTCAGCAGGGCGCTGGTCAGCCCCAGGTTGTTGGGCACATTGAAGACCTTGTGAATGACCGGTCGGCGCAGGTCGGTGTCAATCAGGATGACCTTTTGACCCGTTTGGGCCATGACGGCTGCCAGGTTGGAGGCGGTCGTGCTCTTGCCTTCGCTCGGGTTGGCGCTTGTCACCAACAGCGTGCGAATCGGCTTGTCCAGGCTGGAAAACTGGATATTGGTGCGCAAGATGCGATACGCCTCGGAGATAGGCGATTTCGGATTCACGAAGGTTACCAATTGACGATCTGCATCGGAATCGGCGTTATCTTGACGCGTGCGCGGAATCGCGCCCAGGGTCGAGAGCTTGAGCGCATTGACCACATCGTCCGGGTTCTTGAGGGTGTCATCCAGGTATTCGATCAGCAGAACGCCGCCGGTTGCCAGCACCATGCCGACCAGCAGGCCAAGCAGCGAGTTCAAGAGGACGCGCGGCCGGATCGGTTTCTTGGGCACTTCGGCCGGTTCGACGATGGAAACCGTGTCCGTGGCGCGGGCTTCATTGAGGCGCAGGTCTTCGAAGCTCTTGACCAGGTTCGCATAACTGTTGCGATACTGCTGAAGGCTGTCTTGGAAGCGAGAAAGATCGGCTTCCTGCGCGCCCGTGCGGTTCTGGATGGCTTCCAATTCAGTAATTTTCGCCTGCACCTGCGAGATGTTCGTGGAAAGGGTGCGAATTTCCTTGTCCAGGCTGTCGCGTGAACCTTTGAATCGCTGAAGCTGGCGTTCCGTGTGCTGCTCAATGAAGATCTCAGGAATCGTGTTGGCGATTTGGGTTGCCAATTCCTTATCGGTATCTTCCGCGTCCACGCGAATGAGCTGCGTATCCTGGATCGGCTCCACGCTGATGTCAGATTTAAGTTCGGTGAGGCCAAGTCGCGCGGTCACCGCATCCAACACCGGTCGCGTCAACATCAACTGGGCGAACGTTTGGGCCTGACGCTCGCTGGCAATGATCGTGCCATAAACGCTCTCGTTGACGCTGGAAGCCTGATCCACGAAGATCGTGGCCGTGGCCCGGTAGACGGGTGTGGTGTTCCGACTAACCGCATAGGTAACGCCGCCCACCAGCAGCGTGCCTAGAAGGACAAACCAGAGCCAGCGCCGAAGAATGGCCCCATATTGACGTAATTCCATCAAAAACCTCTATCTCAAAATCATAAGTTGACTTGGAAGCGGACTAGAAAATCTGCGCCAGCTTGGCAATCACAATCACGCGATGGGTGTTGCCAAATGAAGGCCAGCACGTAATCAGCGTTAAGGTGGCGTCAGTCGTCTGCTCCAAATAGCGCGCGTTGGCCAAACGCTGCTCCAAAGGAGCGCCTGTTTCTGGCGTCAAGTCCACCCGCTGCACGCGATAAATGAGGCGCCGGCCATCGGCCGTCTGCAATTCAATGTCGCTGCCTGGGGCAAGGCGCGGCGTTGGTCGGTCCACATCCAGGCTGATCGCCTCGAACACCTTGCCTTTGATGTTGTTATGGCCCGAAATCACGACGTTGCCAGCCGTGCCCGGCGCGGCGCTGTTGATGTGATGGCCCGCGGCATTGTCGGCAATGTCCCATTCCGTCGTGCGCGCGCCGTTGGCGTCGGTCACGACATGCCAACCAACCTCGATCACCGGCACATCCAGCGCGAGCACGGGAATCAGCAGTCGTGTGGCCGGCGACGATGAGGTCAGGGGAGTTGCCAGGGCCACGGGTGTGTTGGTTGCTGATGCAGGCGCGTCCGTGGACGGCGCGACGGTCGCTGGCGGCGGCTGCGTTGTGGGAGGAGTGATGCTCGTTGGGGTGGGCGCCACAGTCGCCGTAGGCGCTGGCCCGTTACAGGCAGTCAGAGTCAGAGCCAGGATGATCAGGCAAAAGCCGCCCAGATTGAATCTTGAATTCATGCTCAGGTTGTCAAGTCCTTTGCTGCAATTCCTCGATCACGTTGGCCTGGCCCAGCGCGATGATCAACCCCAGGAAAATCCACAGGGTGAAGATCGGTTTGGCCCCCGGCGCCACCGCGTCGGTCAGACAAAACAGATGAAAGGCGAGCAAGCTCGTCAACAGGCCGCCGCTCAGTAAGCGAACCGTGGGCGTTGTCGCGTGTTGGTAAAGCCGCCAGCCGCTCCAGCCCACCAGCAGGAGCACCGCGACATAGGCAATCAGGCCAGGGATGCCCAAATCCAGGGCGGTCTGCAAAAAGATGTTGTGGGCATGGCCCACATCGGCCAAAACGGGATCCACGTCAAAAAAAGGCGCATACGCGATCGCCAGACGGCGAAAGGTTCCGAGGCCAATGCCGGTGAGGGGGAAATCAGCCACGGCCAGCAAAGCCCGCCGCCAGATGTCCATCCTTCCAAGTAGATTGGCCGGGTCTGCGCCCGGCAAGGCCCAAAGCCCCTGGCCTCCGCTGCGCAGCAGCCAATAGACGCCGGCCGCCGCGACAGGCAGCAGCGCCGCCAGGCGCCATTGCCACATTAGAGCCACTAGGCCGGCCGTCAGCAGAAGGCCCAGCATGGCGCTGCGTGACTGCGTCAGCAGGAGAACAATGCCCTGCGTGCCAACGACAGCGGTCAGCACCACGCGCTGCCAGGGCAACGCCCACGCCGGCCAGGCCGGATCCGCGCTGCGCCGCCAGGCGCCCCACCAGAGGGCCGCCGTGAGCGGCAAGAAAAGGGTAATCATGCCGGCAATTTCGTTGGGATGAAAATCGCCGCCCTGCAGCCGCTGCCGCAGCGCTTCTGGCAGGCGAGGAACCACACGATACAGGCCGGCCAGGTTAAAAATTTTGCCCTCAAACCAGTCCGCGCCGAGCGCGCCGAGCAAGGCCAAGCCAAAGCCCATCAACACGAGCCCGGCAATCCACAGCCAGAATTGACGTGGGCGCGGCGTCGAGTTGACGACAGCATAGAAAGTCGCCAGGCTGAGCAGAATGCCGAGCAGCTTCGGCGCGGCCAATGCCGGATCCACGGCCTGCCAGGCGCCCACAAGCGCCATGATCGCGAACAGGGCCAACGGCCAGTCAAGCGGCGTACGACGCGTCAAGGCACCGCGGCGCTGCCAGCGCGCCAGCCAGGGCAGGCCCAACAAGGCGAGGGCCAACGGCGTGATAAAATTGGGAAAGAGCAGGAACGGTGCGGCCAACAACAAGACGACGCCTTCATAACGCAGAAGAAAATCGGCTACGTAACGTAAGCCCCGCTTTGGCATGATGGGTGATGCATCAGAATTTGTCAAAAAAATACGCCGCCCGTGCGACGCGGTGATTGTAGCCGATGATGACCCAAAAGGCAAATGGCGTTGACTTATTTGCTTTGACATTTGCACGCCGGTTTGTTAAGATGAGACTATGCTGACGACCTATGAGCTGCGCCAGCGCAGCTACTTGCTCAAGATTGCCCGCGCCATGACGTCAAACCTTGATCTGCCGTCGCTGCTGCGCTTGACGTTGAGCGCGGCGGCCGAAATGGTTCAGGGCGAAGTCGGTTTGATCGCGCTCAGCCAACCGACGGACAGCTTCCGCATCGAGGCGTATTACGGCATTACCAGCCGCCTGCTGCCGCTCTTTGCCCCGCTGCTGACCGATATTCGCAGCTCGGCCAATCCGCTTGAGCGCGCGCTGACCATCCCTGACCTCACGTTGAAATTGCACGTCGTTTCCTCGGCGACCGGCCTGATCTTGCGCCAGGTCGTAGCCTTGCCTCTGCAGGTCAACCAGGATCTGCTCGGCTTGATTTATATCTTCCGCAGCGGCAGCGCAGCTTTTTCCGCCAACGACCGCCAGGTTTTGCAGGATTTCGCCGACCAGGCCGCGATTGCCGTGCGCAATGCCAGGCTCTACCAGGCGGTGAATGACGAGCGGCGGCGGCTGGACACCATTATCCAAAACAGCGCGGATGGCGTCATGATTTTGACGCCAGAGCGCAAGATCGAGGTGATTAACCGCACGCTGGCAGCCATGACCGGCTGGTCGCCTGACACTGCGTTGGGGCTGCCGTGCTACCAGGTTCTGGCTTTGGAAAATGTCAAGGGCGCCGACCTCTGCCAGGACATGGGCGCCGGGCTTGATCTGGCCGGCCGCGGCTCCCTGTCCGCCGAAGGCGATCTGGTGCGCCCCGGCGGGTCTCGCATTACCGTGGGCGTGACCTATACGCCGCTCTTCGACGAAGCCGGCGCGCTGCAGCAGATCATCGTCAACGTCGTGGACATCACGCGATTTCGTGAAGCCGAGGAGATGAAGAATACCTTCGTGTCTGTCATTACGCATGAGCTGAAAACGCCGGTTGCGCTCATCAAGGGATATGCCAGCACGCTGCGGCGGACAGATGCGCAGTGGGATACAGCCACACTTCGTGACAGCCTGACGGTGATCGAAGAAGAGGCCGATCGCTTGAACGCGCTGGTGGACAATCTGCTAGACGCTTCGCGCATCCAGGCGGGCATCCTGCGCATGGAATTGGCCGACGTGGACCTGCCCGGTCTGGCTGGTCGCCTCGTGGAAGGCTTCAAGCTGCAATCGGCACAGCACACCTTTGAGCTTGATTTTCCGGCGTCGTTTCCCCCGGCCCTGGCAGACCCCGAGCGCGTGCGGCAGGTGCTGAACAATCTCATTAGCAACGCGATCAAGTATTCACCCGACGGCGGCGTGATCCGCATCGGCGGCTGGCCAGATCCGCAGCGCGAGATGCTGACGGTTTACGTAGCCGATCAAGGGATTGGAATTCCGGCGGCGGAGCAGGAGCGCCTGTTCGAGCGTTTCTACCGCGTGGATTCGAGTCTGCGGCGCAAGACGCAGGGGGCAGGGCTGGGGCTTTTTCTGTGCAAGGCTATCATCGAGGCGCACAACGGACGCATTTGGGTGCGCAGCGAGCCGGGCAAAGGCAGCACCTTTTTCATCACGCTGCCGATGTACACTGAGCGGTAACGGACGAGGCCAGGACGGTCAACCATGACGGGAACCAGCAGTGAGAAGCTGCGCATTCTGATTGTTGATGACGAGGCGCGCATCCGCCGCCTGGAGCGGATGAACCTGGAGTTGGAAGGTTTCGAGGTGATCGAGGCCGCTGACGGCTTCGCGGCGCTCGACCGCGTGCGCGAGGATCTGCCCAACCTGGTGGTCATGGATGTCGCCATGCCGCAGATGGACGGCTTCGAGACGCTGCGCCTGCTGCGCGAGGTTTCGTCGGTGCCTGTGATCATGGTCACGGTCAAGGCTGAGGTGAGCGACCGCATTCAGGGGCTTGACCTGGGGGCCGATGACTATATCACGAAACCGTTCAATCCGCAGGAGCTGGTCAGCCGCATCCGGGCCGTTTTACGCCGCACCGAAGATCGCAGCGGTTCAACGCAAGAGTTGATGCGCGTGGATGATGGATTGAGCATTGACTTCGAGCGCCGCGAGGTGGTTGTCAACGGCACGCGCATCAAGCTGCGCCCCACGGAATACCGACTGCTCTACCACCTGGTGCAAAATGCGGGGCGCATTGTGCCGCGCGAAACGCTCATGGCGCGCGTCTGGGGCCCGGAGTATCGCGATGAGCATCAACTGCTGCGCGTCTACATCACCTATCTACGCCAGAAAATCGAGCCAGATCCGGGCCACCCGCGTTACATCATGAACGAGCGCGGCGTCGGATACAGCTTCGTTGATTTCAAACACTGAGCCGCAATCTACCCTCGTTCACGGCGCCTTGTGACACTCTGTGCACTTTTCATCGGGATAGTCGCGGTGATCCGCGGGCAGTTCAAGGCGGCCCGGCGCGTGGCAGAGCGAACACGCTTTGCGTCCTTCCAGCGGATGCGCCATCGGCTGTGATGTGGGCGTAGGCCCCGGCGTCGGCGCCCAGTTGCTCACATGGCACTTCAAGCATTCCTCGCGCGTGTAGAGCGCGTGATTGGCTGGGATAGGAACCGAGCTGCGTGGATTGTGGCAGGCCGTGCAATCGGCAAAATTAGCGAGTGGATGGGGAATGAACGGCGGGCGGTGTTCCGCGGTCGGCGTCATGGATGGAACAGGCGGCGGATTAGCGGTCGGCGTCGCATCCGGCATGGCGGCAAGGGCGCACGCGGTGAGCAGATACATGGCTGCCAAGATTGGCGCCGCCTGGCTGATTCGTTTCGTCATCGCTGGCGTTCTACTCTCTCCTGGGTACGGATCAACTGCGTCTGTATGAAAACCGGGCTGACGGTTCCCTCGGCGGCTATTCTACTCCGTTGCCCCCATAACGCCAATAAAACAGATCAACCTTGTCTTTTGGGGATGAGGTTTACGCGCGTTGATCGTTGATGGCAGTTGTTTGCATTGTGAGACAGAGTTGAGTATAATGCTGCCTATCGTTCAGCTTGACCTTAAGCCCCCGGCGGAAGAAATAATGTCTGCACCGCGCGACAAAATTGGCTACCTGTCAGAAATCGAGATTTTTCAGGATCTCTCGCCCCGTGAAATTCAAGAGATTGATCGGATCACCACCATCAGCCAGGTTCAAAAGGGCAAAGTGTTCTATCGCCCTGAAGAAACGGGCGAGGTGCTCTTTATCTTGAAGGCAGGCAAAGTACAGTTATATCGCATCTCGACCGAAGGCAAGAAGCTCGTGATCACCACCCTGGGGCCTGGCACGTTGTTTGGTGAAATGGCGCTCTTGGGTCAGCAGATGCACAACGCCTTTGCCGAAGCCATTGAAGACTGCCATATCTGCGTCATGAGCCGCAATGACCTTGAGCGCCTATTCCTCAACAAGCCGATGGTGGCGCTGCGCGTCTTGGAGATCACCGGGCGTCGCCTGCGTGAAGCGGAGAAGCGGCTCGAAGACATGGCCTTCAAAGGCATTCCGGCGCGGCTGGCCTCACTGCTCCTGCGCGTACGTCTGGAGCAGAACAGCGACGATATCAAGGGGTTGACCCATCAAGACTTGGCCGAGACGGTGGGCACCTATCGTGAAACCGCAACCCAGGTCCTCAACGACCTGAAGGTGCAAGGCCTGATCGAGATCGGCCGCAAGCGCATTATGATTCTCGATCCGGTACGTCTGCAAGCCGTGGCTGAATCCTGATTCCCCCATCCTGAAATCCACTCCCCGACGCGCCTGGCCGTCAACGTGAGACGGTTATGCCGCCTTTGTCCTCTCGATACATGACGTGATCGTCATACTCGATGCTTTTTTCAGCCGGCGCCGAAACCCGTGGCACATTGGCCGGTATTCGATAGATCTGCCTAAACCAACATCGTTGTTCAGATTGACCGCCGCGCTCAGCGTTGCGCGCGGCCGGCCCTAGATCCTGGACAAGAAAGGAGAGACAACGGCCAAGCAATCACTTCTCTGCAGACAGAGCGATCCCTCGCCATCTGCACGGCCACCGTTGCGTTCACAATGCTGTTCCGTTTCCAGGTTCAACACAGGGAGGTTCTTTCATCATGCGTAAAACTGGATTGTATATCCTGCTCGTCGTGCTGCTGCTGTCCACGATGATTGTTGCTGTTCCGCTGGCGGGCGCCCGCCAGCTGCCCAGCTCAGGGGGGCCAAACGCCCAAGACGTCGCCCCAGCGCCCCAAGGCAAAGTTGACTTTGTTCCGGGTCGCAATGTCTCCAATGCGCCCGTGGCTCCAGGCGCCATCCTTTACGACAACGGCCCCCTGGTCACCCACCCAGGCGGCGGTTTCGGCGGCGCCGATGCCAGCGCCTTGCAGACCGCATTGTTGTTGAGCACCTTCGGCTTTGGCCATGCGGTGAGCAGCGGTTTCCGTGTAGCCGACGACTTCACCGTCCCCGCCCCAGGCTGGAACGTCACCACGATCACCTTCTACGCCTATCAAACCGGTTCCACCACTACGTCCACGATCAACGCGGTCAACCTACGTATCTGGGACGGCGTGCCCGGCGTGGGCAACATCGTCTTTGGCGACACCACCACCAATCGCCTTTCCACTTCCACATTCACCAACGACTATCGCGTCCTCGACACTGCGCTGACGGGCAACACCCGCCCCATCATGGCGGATGTCGCCACGGTCGGAATCAGCCTACCGCCTGGCACTTACTGGGTGGACTGGCAGACCGGCGGCACGCTGGCCTCTGGGCCGTGGGCGCCTCCCGTGAGCATCCTTGGCCAAACGGCCAAGCCCGGCTCGAACGGGCTGCAGTACGATCCGACTGCGGGGACTTGGAATGCCGCGATTGACACAGGCGCCGCCGCGCAGCAAGACTTCCCCTTCGTCATCCAGGGCGATCCTCTGAGCGGGCCTACCGCGACCCCAACGCCGACTTCGCCGCCTACCAACACGCCGACGCCCACCGCCACGCCCAACAGCTGCACGGTGACGGAAGGCTTCGAGAGCGGCACTCTGGGCATCTTCACCGCCGATGGCACGCCGGCCTGGGCTGCGGTCAATACGGCCAGCAACACGGGCACCTTCTCGGCCTTTGCGCCTGATGGCGCCACCGTGACTGACACGCGCTTGCAGTTGACGAACCCCATCGCCATTCCTGGCGCAGCCACTTCGGCCATGCTGACCTTCTACCATCGCGTGCGCACGGAAAGCACGTTCGACGGCGCCGTGCTGGAGTTCAGCACCGACGGCGGCGCGACGTGGACTGACGCCGGCGCGAACATTACCTCGGGCGGCTACAACGCCACGATCAGCTCTAGCTTTAGCAACCCATTAGCCGGCCGCCAGGCCTGGTCGGGTAGTCTCCCAGCCGGCGCTGGCTTCGTGCAAGTGACGGTCAATCTGCTGCCGTTCGCCGGCCAGAATGTGTGGTTCCGCTACCGCCTCGGCACCGACACCTCGGTGGCTGCCACGGGCACCTGGACAGACGACTTCATGGCCACCTACAACCCGTGCGGTCAGCCAACCGCAACCCCAACCAATACCCCGGTGCCGCCAACGGCCACGCCGACCAATACGCCGGTGTCGCCGACCGCAACCCCAACCGCGACCCCCACGCCGGGTTCGCCCACGGGTGTGGAGCTGAGCAGCCTGAACAGCGGCCCCGCGGCGCCTGCGATCAGCATGTGGATGATCATGGCCCTGGTTCTCATGCTGGGCGCCGGTGCGACTGCCCTCCTGCGCCGCCGCAGCACCAACTAACGCCGTGTTTTGGGGCGCCACGTAAGCCCCTGGATACTTGAAAAATGAAAACCAGGCTTCTCCCCGGAAGCCTGGTTTTTGATGGAGATGCTATGCGAGTGTGGAGATGGTGCCTGGCGATCGTGTGCAGCCTGGGGTTGGTCATGACGACGCAGGCGCAAACCGCAATCACCCTGGACGCGCTGCGTGTGGAGCTGTGGCCTGAGTATGACCAGGCCGCGGTGCTCGTGATCCTTTCCGGCACGCTGCCGCCCAGCGTGATCGTGCCCACCGAGGTAACGCTCACCATTCCAGCGAACGCCGCCGTCTTTGCCGCGGCTGTTCAAGACGCTAATCAGGGATTGCTCAACGCAACCTTCAGCACGACGCCCACCGCGGACAAAACGCTCGTCAAGCTGATGGCAACCGCCCGCACCTTTCAATTGGAATACTACGACAGCAGCCTGAAGATCGTCGGCGCCGCGCGCACGTTTGCCTGGCAGTGGCAGGCCGATTATGCCGCGCAACAGGTGACAGTGCGCGTCCAGGAGCCGGCCGGCGCTGCGAACCTGGCTACCACGCCTGCGCTGCAGCCGACTGGCGCCGGCGACCTGGGGCTGTCCTACCGGGAAGCCAATCTCGGCCCCATAGCAGCCGGCCAGGCGCTCACCCTCAACCTGAGTTACACCAAGTCTAGCCCACAGCTTTCGGCCGATGCCATCGGCGTGACGCAGCCGACCCCGTCGCCAGCGCCCACCGACGCCGCATCGCCCACCGCGCCGATTATCCTGCTGGCCTTCCTGGCTGCGGGGATTGTCCTTGGAAGCATCGGATTATGGCGGCTGCGTCAACGCACGGCCGCAGCCCGTCGTCGGGGTCGCAACCCACGCCCACCCACCAAACCCCATCCGCAGTCTCCACCCGCGCCAGCGCGCCAGCCACCCGCGGCGCCAGCGCCAACGCCAGCGCGCAAGCCGCCCGCGGCGCCAGCGCCGAAGCGTTTCTGCACCCAGTGCGGCCAACCGCTGCAGCCCGGGGACCGCTTCTGTCGCGCGTGCGGCGCCCAGACCGTCGCCTGACTGCGAAAAACCAGAACCCAATGGCTCACGCAAAGTCACAAAGAACGCCAAGCAGAAAAGGCCTGGCGTTCTTCGCATCTTGACGGTTTCCTACTTCGCGCGCGCCTGCGCTTCCCGCTGCACCTGGGCATACAGATCAAGGATGCGGTCGGTGATGATCGGCCAGCTAAACTCGCGCGCCACGCGCACGGCGTTGGTTTCCAGCTTCCAGCGCAGGTCATCGTGTTTGATGACGCGATGGATGGCTTCGGCCAGCGCCTGCGGGTCACGCTCCGGCACCAGCAGGCCGGTTTCCTCATCGCGCACGGTGTAGGTCAACCCGCCGACGCGGCTGGCAATGACCGGCGTGCCGCACGCCATGGCTTCCAGCGCCACCATGCCGAATGACTCGTAGTGCGACGGCATGACCAACACGTCGGCCGCGGCATAGTAATCGGCTAGCGAGTCCTGGTCCCGCTTGCCGAGGAACGCTACCAGGTTATCAAGGCCCAGCGCGCTGCGCATCAGATGCAGGCGCTGCATCTCACCGGTCATCTGCTCCATGGGCACGCTGGCGTCGCCGCCAACGATCGCCACGGAGAGGCAGTCGCAGCCCAGGTCGCAGTTGGCGTCGCGGTCGAGATGGGCAATCGCCTGCAAGAGGGTGTCAATCCCTTTCAACGGCTCGATGCGGCCCACGAAGAGGATCAGCCGCCGATCCAAATCAAGACCGAGGCGCTGCCGCGCGGCCGCCTTGTCGCGCGGATAGAAGCGGCTGGTGTCCACGCCGGGCGGAATGACCTCGATGCGCTGCAAATCGGCCCCATAAAGCCAAGCCATTTGCGCCTTGTCCAATGGGCTGCCGGCCACAATGCGATCAGCGTGCTGCATCAGCTTCCATTCGCTGCGGATGCGCAGATCCGACGCAAATTCATGGCTAGCCCGCGCCACCTGGTTCTTCATGTGGCCCAGGGTGTGGAACATTTGCAGCAGCGGCGGATCGCCCCACGCACTTTGCAGCCGCATCCCGGCAATGCCAGAGAGCCAGTAGTGGCTGTGAATCACGTCGTAGCGGCGTCCCAGCGACGCGGCAAACTGGCGCACATGGGCGGTGAAGTCGCCGAGGTTGTCGAAAATTTCTTCCTTGCTGACCGGCGCTTCGGGGCCAGCCGCGATATGCACCACCTGCGCGTTGGGGCCAAGCTCGTGCGATACCCGCGGCACGCAGGCGTCCTGTGAACGCGTGAAGACATCTACGATGACGCCTCGGCGCGCCAGCTCTAGGGTCAAGTCACGCACGTAGACATTCATGCCGCCCGTTTCCTTGCCGCCCAAGGTGGCCAAAGGACAGGTGTGAACGCTCAACATGCACACGCTCAATGGACGGTCAGGTTTGGGCAAAATGGTTTACTCCGTCTGGATCACTGCGCGTTGGAGCATCAATAACTGATGTTGAGAAGCAAGCTCAAGTCGGCAATCAACTGGGCCGTGTCGCGGAAGAGCACGCCGGTCAACCCAGCGGCCGCGGCGCCGTTTACATTGTCAACGAAGTCGTCCACCATGATGGCCGCAGCCGCAGGTACGCCCAGCCGCTGCACCGCC
>CAZEPA010000017.1:0-17548 GCA_964513955.1 uncultured Anaerolineae bacterium
TCGAGCGACAGCTTGATAAAGGCACTCAGACTATCCTGTTTGACGCTCACCTCCAGCGCGCCGCCCATCATCACGCACTGCGGCGTGATGGCGAAGTACATGCCGCCCTTGATATCGGCTGGGCCAAGGTGAAGGCTGATCCCCAGGCGCGGGATGTGGTTGGGGTAGTGGTCAGGCACGTGAAAGTTGGGATGATAGCCGCCGACGCTGACGGCGAAATCCCCCTTGTGTTCGCTGGCCAGCCAGGCCGCGACGGCGAAGCCGCCGGTGAGGTGGACCTCAGGTACGAGCAGGTAGGAACGCTCGGTGAGCTGGCCGCCGAGGAACAGATAGCCGCTTTCGGGCACGAAACGGGCCATCCATTCCAGCTCGATAAAGGCAGTCGGGAAGAGGATGCTGCTGACGCCGAACAAGTCGATTTCCAGCGAGCGGCCGAATTTGACCGCCACCATGACGATCGAATCAACCAGGCCAAACGCCTTGAACTTGACACCCGCCACGACGAAGTAGAGATCAACCGCTGGCGGGAAGTATTGGTGCATCGCCTCGGCCATCTTCTGAATGTCGATGGGCGGCGGCGGCGTAACGGACACCGCAACGAGCGGATAGGTCAGGACCTCCTCTGGCTTGGGCGGGATGAAGTCGCGGTGGATACCGAAGCCCAGCGCCATACCCTCGATCAACAGCGAGGGATGGACCGGAATCGGGTAGCCGAGTGCCACGAAGAGAAAGAGCGAGGGGTGACCCTGGTACATGGCGTACGACCCCATACCGGTCAGGTTGAGCGGTGGGAAGGCGACCTGGACGATGCCGCTGAACTCGTCGTAGGCGATGAGATTGCCGTCTTGGTCGCGCTCTTCGCGGTGCTGGCGCAGGAAAGCGCCCATGATGGCGAGCGTGCCCTTGTGTATCTCGACCCCAAAGCCGTCGAGCGCAAAGGTGATCTCTTCGAGCTTGGATGAGTCGCTCAGCACGCTTTGCGGGACGGTGACCTGCATCCCCATCAGCTCGAACTCGAAGGCTGCCAGCGCCAGGCCACCGGTGATCTTGAGACCGATGCGGCCGTTCTCGAAGATCAGGGCGACCTTCTTGATGCGCACTGCGCCGATCACCTTGTCGACCTTGCTCTGCGCGCGCGTATCCGATTGGCTTTGCGGGCTCGTCCTGGGGGCGGGCGCAGTTGCTTCGGCTGGAGCGAGCTGATTGTCATCGGCGGGCTTGGGCAACCGCTTCTGCTGCTGATCGCCGCCGAACTGCAGGAAGAGTGGGAAGCCGACGTCCTGGGTGATCTGGAACGTGCCGCTGAGCGTGATCCCCTTGCCGACGGCGACGGTGGCGTCGGGCTGCTGCGGCGTGGCAACGGCGGGCGGCGGTGGATTGAAGAGCCCCAGCAGGGCGTTGACGTCGGCGATGGGCTGGGTCTGCCAGTCGCGATTGGCCGCCAGCAGCTGCCCGTCCTTGAAGCGCACATCGGCCAGCATCGCGCCGATCAGCGGCAGCCCGCCCAGACCGACGTCGATGTTGAACGAGAGGCGGAAGAGATACTCGTGCGGCGCCTGTTCGCCCTTCGCGCTGCCGCTGTGCATGGCGAGCAGCAGCCCCAGCAGCTCGATGTCAACGTGGATCGGCACATCGCCGGCCAGACTGGGCGCGATCGCGCGGATGAGATCGGTCGAATCGAGTTTGAGCGGCGTCTGCAGGCTGCCGAGGACCAATGTGTCCGATTTTCCTTGCCCATCTGCGGATTTCGCAAATGCTACCCCTAACTGAAAGCCATCCACGATCAGCGCGCCCGTCAGTTCCAGTTCATACGCGCCACCTGTTTTCCGGTAATGGGCATAGATTTCCAGGTGGACTTCGCGCGCTTCCAGCGGAAAGCTCAGGCCCAAGGTGAACGTGTAATCCTGTACGCCGGCTGCACCACTCGCCACGTCGAAGGCCAACCCCATGTGAGTCAGGGTGGTACGGGCGATGAAATCGGGCAGATGGTAGGGGTTGCCTGCGCCAAAGAGGCTTGCCAGATCCTCCGTGATCTCACTGACCGTGACCGGATAGGCCGTGCTGCCGGAGAAACCCCAGCGATGGGCGTTGCCCTCTTTTTCCAGCGCAGCCGTCAGGGTGATGATCAAGGGGTGCCGGGCAAAGCCAATTTCGAGGTCGGTGTAGGCGAGGATGGCGTAATCGGAGGCGCCAGCGCCGCCGCGATAGCTGATTTCTGCCTGGAAACGGTCTACCCTGAACTTATCGTGCAGGTCCAGCACGTTATCGACCGACAGATGCAGCAGATAATTTTGGAGAAAGGGAGCTGCCAAAAGCCGGATATCTTCGATGAAGATGGCATCCGTGCCAACCTTTTGCAGGGAGCCCAGGTAGTTTTCCGCCATTCCGGCCGGGGCAGTTGCCGCATGATCTGTGTCCGTATCGAGGTGGGCCTCGATCAAGAAGGACGGCACGTGAACGGCAACATCCAGATCCAGGTCGTAATCGAAAAACTTGATCTTCCGCGACCCGATCACAGCCGAAACCGCGAGTCCGTCTTCTTGGGAGAACGTAATGGTAAAGGCAACGAAAGAATCCCGGATCTCGATCACATCTTCGATAGTCCAGGGGGCCGTCCAGACCACGGCGAATTCCAATTGGTAAAGCCCGCTGTCGGGCATTGTCATTCTCAAGCCCCGCTCGTGGTTTTCCTCCTGGATGGCTAGCAGGCTGGTGATTCGCAGCGCCTGTAGTGACTGGGTAAACTCTGCGGGGAGGTACTCGTCTACCGGCGCGCCGGTCAAGACGGTGAATAGAGCGGCAAAGTCCTGCACGTCGCACGGCGGGAACTGGATTCCCTGGACATCCGTGGTTTTTTCGGGCGCGGGAAACTGAAACTGATTGCCCAGGGAATGGCTGAGTGCTTCAATGGGATCTGTCTCTCGGAAGATCATGAGCCTGTGCCGTTTCTATTGATGAAGCAAGACGACCGCCGGAACACTGGCTTCTTGCGCGCTTAAAGCTGCCTGAGGAGCGGTATTCAGGGTTGGGTTGCTGAACCAGTGTACGTAGTAATCGAACATCCCCTCCTGCCCGGCGCCACGCACTCTGGACAAGTCAAGGTTGATCCGAGAGTTGATGATTGGAAAACCCAACTTGAAGAGCGGTTGTTCGTTGGCTTCCACATCAGAAATACGAATGCGCAGGCGGAGAGACTGCAGGCGAGTTGCGAGAGGTCGCGGGTCCTCCAGCATCCTCTTGCCGCCGGTGGATTTGGGTTCTGCACGGTTTGCTTTGAGGTCGATGCGCAGATCGTCAGGAAAGGGAAATGCTGCTTCCAGGAAAAGGTAAGGTGGAAATCCAGGCTGATTTTCGTCGAGGCTGGCCAGATTAGCCCCAGCCATTAGCTGGTCAAACTGCTCGATCGTGATTCGTAAGGCTCTGCAGATGGGATCGGATATCTGGGTCAGACGTTGCCGCGCTGCCCTGGCATAAAGAATGAGCCGCCGGGCCGCCACGGACATTCCAATACGCAGACCGCTGCCCTGCTCGGGGACGACGTAAGGGGTGGTGTGTCTCCAGTACAACGCCGTCGAGAGGTAGCTCATCGATTGATACGCCAGTTGACGCGCTGCCCGTTGCTCGAAACCTAACGGCGCCAAACTCGCCTGGGCAAACGCCTCGGCCGAGGCGTACGTGCGCCGGTAGGTGATCCAGGTGTCCTGGGTGAAGAACAAAGGGAATGGTCGACCATCCAGGCGAGACTGATAGCGGTAGGTGATCTGCTGAATATCCACTCTGGCATTTGCCAGCGCGCCCACCCCTCCCGACGCCTGGATGGCGATATCGGCCAGGGGAATGGCGGGTGTCTGCACACTGGCTCCGGCAGATATGCCGGCAGAGGCTTGCGCCTCTCCTGCGAAAGAGAACAAGCGAAAGAAGGTTTGGTCTGCCCGAACCAGTCCTGGAACCAGGCTCGGATCGATGCGCCTGTAGCTCTTCTTTAGCAGGCTGATGTAGGTCTGAATCTGCCGGAGGGCGGCTTTTTGCTCCTCTCGGGGCAACTCGCGCGGATCCCGTTGCAGAAGGGAATCTTGGAGTTGCTCCAGTTTTCGTAACAGTTCTCCACCGGACGGTTGCTGCCAGCTTGCGAGCAGGGAACTGAAGACCGGCAGCCGGATTTCCAGGTTGACCAACGAGAATACATAATCATTCAGGATGTTCTGCAAATCCTCGCTGATTTGCGGAAGGTTTAGTCTCGCGAATTGCCTTGTGCCGAAGGCCCGCAATCTTTCTCTCCTGCCCTGCTGCCCAAACGCCTGCGGTGTGGGTGACGGTTGTTTGGCCTGCAGCCAGTTGGTTACCAGATCGGTAATCCAGCTGTCGATTTCTTGCTTCAGCAGTGTTCTGTCCGTGCGGCTAAACAGATAGTCAATGACCTGTTCCAGGCCATAGTCGTTGGCCAGATTCGAATCCGCCGGGCCGGGAAAGGCGCCGGTATATGCTCCGCTTAAGTGGATGAATTTTCCTTTCAGCGCGCCGGAAGCGCCTGCGTTGGCATTCGCGTTGATTCCCAACTCATCGGCCAGCGTCGGGAAGGGGATCTCAATGCGTGCGCTGACTCCAGCACGGAGAGTGATCTCACCTGAAACCCCTTCAAGTTCCAGCAGGCACAGCGGCGAACTTGTTGCCCACACCCGCCGCCATGCGGTCTCGTATCGTCTGGTCTGCGGGTTTTGGGCCGCGTGAGATTTGTATAGCGCCTGCGGATAGCGCTGTATGAGAACGAAATACTCCTTCAGTCCATTCCCGGAAAGGCTCAAAGAGGCATCCGGGCTCAAACCGGGCAAGGGAATCAAGGGAAATATGAAGTCAAAAACATTCATGGTCCCCCCGAGGCCTACCGTCATACCCTGATGCCCGTAGCCGCTGGAGACCTGCCCCTGGTAATCCATGCCAGCCAGGTTGAACAACTGCAGGCGGCTGACGGTATCGCCGTTGGGGCTGAAGCCACGCCCACTCAGCGAGCGCTGCCGATTCACATACTGGCTAAATGTCACAGATGCTGTCGAACGTTGCACACCCGGCGGCATATCAGTCCCCTCTAATACTTGATGATATAGGTCAGGGCGTAGTAGGGCGGCAGGTTGTTGTGGGCATTAGAGCCGCCATCGTAAGGTATCTGTTCGGCCCCGCTAAAGCCACTGCCTACTTGTTTATGATGCCAATCTGCATCTGCGTACACCTCATTGAAACTGTCATATGAGCCGATCCAAGTCAAAAAAGACTTATCCCAATGACTGTGTCGTGGCATTTCGCTTACATCCAGCTTGTGTTTGGCCTCTCCACCCGTGTCATTCGGTTTATACTCGGTCAGCGGCTCACCTCGCTCATCTTTGCCAAGAGGTGGCCCCTGCTTAGACACGGCGCCTACAATGAATCGGCTGCGCAGATCCGGTAGTGTAACGGGATCGTATGGTCTGTCCGGATTTTTCAACACGTCATACAGGTCAGGATGGTGGTCGCGACTGATTTCCGCTCCATCACAGAACAACCAACCCTCCGGCTTCGTGCGACCGCCATAGGGTAAGATTGCGCCGACCGGCATCACGAAGCCCGTCGCGTCTTTAATGCGACCCGCGGCTTTGACATCCCCGCCGATCTGTGCGTCTCCTTTTACGTCGAGCGCCGCCGCCGGTGTCGCAGTGCCAATGCCGACCCGCCCCTCCGCCGTGATGCGCACTCTTTCTTCCAGCCGGCTGTCCTTGTCCGGCGCCGTGTTGCCGACGAAGACCAGGTCGGTGCGGCCGTTGGCATCGTTACGCCCCTCAATGCGGAACGTCGGATCATGCGCCGCACCCTGTCCGGCCGGGCCGACGTTGAAGTCGAGGGCGGCGGCTGAATTCTCGCCGCCTTCCTCGTTGGTCAGCCGCAGCACCGGCCCTATATCGCCCTTCCTGTCGCGGCGGATCTCCAGATCGGCGCTGGGCTCAATTGTACCGATGCCGATCTGGTCGCCGCGCAGCAGCAGCGGGCTGAACTGCACCGGCAGCACCCACGCGCCATCCCAGTAGCCGGGGATGTTCTCGTAGCGCAGGAGAATGTTGTACATGCCGGATGGCTTGTTGGTCACCCAGTCGGAGAGTTCAAAGCTCAGCGGTTGGTCGCGCGTGACCTCCATCGGGGCTGGCGTCCTACCCTCTGGTGTTTTCACCTTGAAGGCAATCGTCGAGTGACCAATACCGTCTTCGTGCTGGGCCTCCAACCAGTTGGCTTTGGACACGGCCTCGAGACTGCTGCCTATCGTCAGCAAATCATCGTCCACGATCAACTCGAACTTGCTGGCGTCGTCCAGCCGCACGCTGCCGGTGTCGTTCAGGCAGACGACCTCGATCGTCAGCTCATTGCTCGTCGTGCCGTTATTGAGAATCGTGTTGGAACCACGGAAGCGGGCGATGAGCGGGATCGTCTTGAGGCCGAGATGGCTCTGCACCTCCATGTGGCGCACGACCGAACCCGGGTCCTGCGGCTCGGTGCGGTAGCGCACCTGGATGCGCGTGTTGCGCGCGCCGCCCTGTGCGGCGGCGCTGAAATTGGGGACCTGGATGCGCCACGCTGCGCCCTTGTCCAGCGTCGGCGCCCGGTCATCCTGCTTGACGAACGAGAGGTAATCCTCGCGCCCATCGGCCGTGGTGCCGGCAGCGTACTGCCAGCCGTCGATGATGACACCGGCGGGGGATTGCAGCGCCCGCAGCACGTTGGGGGCAATCACGTTGCGCCGGAAGCGTAGTTGGACGTGGAAATCGTCGGCCGACGGCGCGCTAAATGATTTGAATGTCACCGGCTTGTCGCCCGGATTGGTCAGGCTCACCTCCAGCGGCTCGCCTTTATTGTCGGCCTCGACGTAGAGAACCGGCTTGTGGTCGTCGTCGCGAATCGTGTAGAGATCGACCTTCAGCAGCGTCGTTTCCCGGTAGTAGGCCATCGCGCTCTTGTCGCCGATCAGCAGATTGCGCACGTCGGCCGGCGCGAGGGCTTGATTGTAAACTCGAAAATGCGCCATCGAGCCGCGGAACAGACTTTTGTCGCCGTCGTAGGAACTCTTCCCGACATAACCTATCTTCCAGGGGGCATTGGCGATATCGAAAGCAGCCTCTCGGCTGAATACGACCGCGCCGTCGATGAGGATCGACACCTTGTCAGACGGTTCGTAGACAAACGCATAGTGCCGCCACTGCTGCAGCGCAATGCCGTTGTTGACACTAAACATTTTCCCGTTGATTCCCATCAGCAACTGTGCCGAGTTCTTTTCGTTGGCCGCCCACACGATTTGGGAACTTTGGTTCCGCTCCACATTAAAGACAAAGATGGTGTTGAAATTGGTAATGTCTTCGAAGCGTACCCATGCCATGACTGTCATCCCCTGCGCAAATGTCAGGGCGGAGAGATTGGTCAGCTCGATGGCGTCGTCCTCGCCATCGAAGCGCATGCACGTTCCCATCGCCGGGTCGTGCAGAATTGCCGGGTTGCCGAGCACCAGCGCGTCGCTGCCGATGCCGCCGACATTGGGCGCGGTGGCCCCTCTTTCAGCGATGCGGATTTCGTCGAGCGGCAGATGGAGGCAGGGTGTGTCGTTGGCCATTCTTTATTGCTCCTGGGAGTCGTTCGTTGATGGGTCTGTTCTGTGCTTCAACACCAGTTGCCCCTCGCGCAGCACCAGGCGCTCCGGGAAAAAAGCGATCGTTTGGAACGGCTTGATCACTGGTTCGGCGATCTCTGTCTCGGCGGCCGGCCGGCCGTTCGGGTCGATGACCTGCGGGAGGCCAGGCGCGTCAGCGGTCGGCCACCGATTAGCCTCGCGCCACGACCAGCTGTACGCCTGCTCTTTGGGCAGCGACAGGTGCAGCTCGCTTTCCGGCGTCAGCACCGGCGCAGTCAGGAAGCTCATCTCGATGCGGCCGAGCGCATCTTGGGTGAAGCGACCGGGCAGTTGGATCGCCTTGACCGGCTGGATGCCGCTCGCAAGGTGCACCAGACCGTGCGGGTCGAGCAGAGCGACAAACTGCTGCATCGTATCGGCGGCGCTGATGCTTAGTTTCGCTGCTTCGGCGTAGTGGTGGATGCGGGTGAAGGGGACTTCTTCCAGCAGGCAAGCGCGGTCGACCAATGCATCCCAAATGCGGCTGCCCTCACGGATGTAGGGTTGGATGATGTCCTGCTTCTTGATCAGTTCGTCCTCTTCGGCCAGCAAGAAGTCGAACAGCGTGCGCCCCTGCGCGTCGTAGAGACGCCACTCCTCGTTCTTGACATCGAGCCACTGCCGATCCGGTCGCCCGGCATCCTCTTTGGCACGCCCCGCGTACTCGGTCTGCATGGCCTGCACCTTCTCGCGATCGATGGCGGCCGAAATCGAATCATTGACGCAAAACGCCTGCGACAGCGCGCCGTCCTGTTCGATGGCCCAGTAGCCGACCAACCCATCGTTGCGCTGCCGGTACTCGCCCAGCCGGTAGTAGAACTGCACGGCGTCGAAGCCGTCTGTCGAAGGCTGGGGGGTCTGTCCGGGCTGCACCGCCTGAATCAGCGCCGGCCAACCGTTGTTGACGGCGGGTGTGCCCTTCAGCTCCAGCTCCACACCCAGATGCACGATCGCCAGCGGCCGCCCCATGATAACAGAAAAGGCCGATTGCCCTTCACGGTCGTCGGGATGAATGTTGTCCAGCGCTTCCTCGATGTCGGCCATGAACTCGTCGAGGAAATGGACCTCGTCAATCCGCTCGCCGGTGGGGTGCAGCGTCGCCTCTTGATCGGCTGCCAGCAGCCATTCGATTATCTGACGCAGACGGAGCGGCAGCGCGTCCAATGGCGCTCCATCCCAGGTGCTCTGCATCCCGCGCGTGCGCACGGCGCCCAACCGGTCGCCATCTGGACCGAAGAAGTCAAGGTTCGTGTCGAGCAGATTGGGGATGACCCAGCCGTGGACGGGCGAGCTGGCGCGGTGGCTCTGGCTTTCGGTCGGGGCGTCGCTTGCCGCCGCCTGTAGGAAGCGAAAGTTCCAACGGGCGGGCTGCGCCAGGCGCGGTGGCAGGCGTACCCAGTCGTCGTGCTCCGGCACCTCCATGGGCAGCGCCGTCGCTACATCGTGCGCTGTCAAGTCGGTGAAGCGGCCGAAGATATCGACGAGGCGCAGCGTCATCACGCGCAGCGCGCCGCTGCGCAGCGCCATGAACGGCGCATGTGGATCGGGAGAGACGCCCTTGAAGCCGCCGCGCAACGACTCCGCCACCTCCTGCGCGAACGCCCGGTTCTCCGCAAAGCCGAGCGGATCGGCCGGGTTGAGCTGGATGCTTTCGTGGCGCTGGAGCAAGGCCGCGTTGAAGCCGCTCAGGGTGACAACCAGCAGGTCGTGGTCGTCCAGAAAGCGCTCCGCCTTGTCTGCGTTTTCCAGCACGGCCATCAGCTCCGCCAACTCCTGCCGCGTCTGCGGGGCGTCGGTTTTCTCCAATTCACTCTGCAGCGTCTTTCGTCGTGCTTCCTGCAATTCCCGAAAACGCTGCAGCAGGGCGCGGTAGCGATCGTCGAGCTTCTGATTGACGTAGGTCGAGCCCGCGTAGATGCTGCCTGCTTTCGTCAGCGCCAATGGACTGGTCAGGTCGGGGTGGTCGTCCAGGTCCGGCTCGTTTTCGCCCAGCAGGTAGTTGGTCAGGACGAAGCGCGGATCGTAGAGGCCGGACGAGCGGGTGACCGGGTGCATCGTCGCTGCCGGAAACACCTCGACTTGCCACTCGCCGCGCAAGATGGGCAGGTCGGTGGAGAGCGGGGTCTCCGGCAATATCCAGGTGACATCCTTCGCGTTCAGGAGCGCATCGACAGTGAAAGCTGGCCCGCCCGTGAAGACAAGCGTTTCGGTGAACACGCGGCACCCAAGCGGTGGCTGGAGGGCAGCGTCAGCCGGTTTTTCACTGTCATCAGCGCGCTGCGGGCTTTGGCCCAGGCGCGGCATCGCCACCACCAGCGCGGGCGGCGCCGGCTGCCAGAAGCGCGGTGCCGCGCGGCGCTGAACCTCCCAGTGAAACCGCTCGACAATGCGCGGATCGTTTTTCGCTGCTTCGTTGAGCCGCTTGAGCGCATCGTCGAGCGCCCTCCTGGCGTCGGCAATGTCGGCGGCAAGGCCGGTTGGGTGGGTCTTCTCGTCGCCCGGTTCACCCAACATCAGTTTCAGCTGCTTGACGGCCGCCAGCGACCCCCGTTCGATGGCCGCCAGCAAATCGCTGACCTCGACGTATTCCTCCGTTTCGCCCGGCGGCGGGTAGGCGGCGTGCATGTAACGATACCAGTCGGTGTACAGTTGGAACTGCTGGCTCTCTAACTCGCGCGCGGTTGCATCGTACCTGCGCTGCGCCTCATTGAGCGCGTTCAGCAGCGGGAAGGTCTCCGCTGACAGCGGGGGCGCCGGCCGCTGCTCTTCCCGGTGCTCGCCGGACGGCTGCTTGGTGGGGTTGTCATCCACCTTTTCGATGACCCAACGCACCCCGCCGTCGCTGCCAACAAACTCGTCGGCGTGGCGGAACTCCCGGAACTTCGGGCCAATGTCAAGCCTCATGCTCTTGAGTCGGTCGCCCATCAGCATGGCGGCCAGGCTGTCTTCCAGCTTCTCACGTTCAGGGTCGAGCTTGTCCTGCCCCACCTGCTCCGCGATCAACGCCGAGAGCGCCTCGGTGGGCGTGTTGCCCATCGCATAGCGCGCGGCGTTCGCGTCGACCAGCGTGTCATCCAGCCACTGCGCCTGCCCGCAGCACACCATCCGCTCCCAATTTTCGACCTGGGTCAGCGGCTGGCTGCTCGCGGCATCGTCACTCGTCAACGCCAGGCCCAGGTCGTTGCGCAGCATTCCGGCAATGCGCTCCTGCTTGAGCGTGCGTTTGTGATCCGCGTCGAGATGCGCCAGCGCGTCGATATCGGCCAGCCCCCAATCGCCGCTGCGCATCCGCAGGTAGCTCAACCAGTAGTCGTCGCCCAGATCGTCGTACCAGCCGATGACCTTGTAGCGGTGGTCGGGCGTGCCGGCCGGATCGTGAAAACCGAAAACGCCGCGACAGTTGGGATAGAAAACGTCGAAGCTGGGAGATCCCCAGCCCAACGCGGTCAACGGCCGTTCGCCGTGCCTTACTTTCCAGGGGACGAAGCGGCTGCCGAGACGGCCGCGCCGCTGCTGCCATGCCGCCAGCGTATCGCTGTGACCGACGTAAGCGAACGGCTGCTCACCGGAATAGATGTCAACATCGATACTGGTCTGCGCCAGATCGTAGATGGTTGCGCCGCCTTCGCCCAGCAGCAAGGCGTCGCTTTCCACAACCCACTGTTGGTCTGGTTTGCGCCCCCGCGGCGCGTAGCGGCTGACCAGCCAGCGCGTGGGGACCGCCGGAAACTCGGTCGGCGCGCTGGCGCGGAATCTCGTGCGTTTCAGGAATTGGGGGAAGTCCCAGTTGAGGTGTACGCCGGCTTTGAGGATGAAATTGGCATCCTCAAACGGGTGTGAGGCAATCGACTCGGCCAGATAAGGCACATCGGGGTTGACGTCTTGCTGGCGCTGCTTGTCGTAGTAGGGCAGCGCTTCGAAGTCCATTTCTGGACCGATGACAGCACGCGCCTGAGCGTGATAGATGGCATACACACGGATCGGCGCAATCAGGGTCGCTTTGTTGCCCATAGGCTTTCTTCACTGCTTCCGTCTTTGGTGATCACATCGGTGTCGATGGAAAGAAGATTGATGTGCAAGAAACCGCAGTGAAACTGCGACAGTTACGCCAGCCTCACTCGCAGATCCGGTGATAACGTGCGCCACGATGCATCAAACACGCGGCGCAGACTGCGATGGTGCCGCGGTACATTGCTCTGGGATGTTGCCAGCACGTGTTACACATCATTCACCCAGCGTTTGCGTCAGCGCAGATGCTCCATGACGTACAGAACCGCAAACGCCACGACCACTGCAGCCCCGGGGACTACCAGGCGCTTGACCACAGCCAGCGGCCGGCTCCAATCGGCTGTCACGAGGAACGCCAGACCGGCCGGCAGGAGCAGAACGATGGCGAGCTGGAACAAACGTGCCGCCGTGCCTTCATCACCGCCAGGCGCCGGGTTGAACAGACCGAGCATGACGAGGACGGTCGCGCCGATGACCAGAAACATCGCAAATAAGGCCAGGCCAAACACAACGTAGCCGCTGACCCGGTTGACGGTTTGCATCTTCATGGTTTACAACGCTCCTTTCCTTGGCGTGGATCGCTCTACGGCTCGACTGAGACTTCGGCGAGCTCAGTCGAGCCGCTTGCCGAGGTCGGCTCGACCGGCCAGGTCCTAACGCCGGCTGCTGACCATCACGTCCAGGACCACGTGTTTTGGCGTGGCGCCGGCGGCCTGAAAGATGACCGTCCCGCTCGGGGTGACGCCCGACGCACGCAGAGCCAGCAAGGCCTCGCGACTCTCCCACACGGTGATGATTTGATACGTGTCGCTCGCGTAGGGATTGCGCACGAGAAACGTTTCCACGATTTCCGACGGCAGCGCGGCCATCGCATCACGGTAGGCTTGCTCGAGATCAGCCACGCGAGCCGGTTCAACAACTGCTTCGATAACAGTGATGACCATATTGTCTCCTTTTTCACTGCACGCAACGGGGTGTCTCGTCGAGCCAGTTCTACAGCGCAACCGCCGCTACCAACGCCGTCGGGCGCCGGCAGTCGCCTGGAGCGTCAGACCACGTAATTGACTCGGATGAGCCGAAACTCGCCGCGGTCCTTCAGGTACTCCAGTTCGGTCACACCTGCGAAATCGATGCGGAAACGGTAACGCTGAAACACCGCAAGCCCCAGAATGTTACAGAGAAACAGCCGGATATAACCTTCGTGCGAGAAGACGGCCACGTTCTCATCGTCCGTGATGAGGTCAGCCAACAGGCTGTCCTGGCGACGTTTGACGTCCGCGCCGCTTTCGCCACCGGGAAACGTGAAATCCTGGTTCATCTGTCGCAAATGGGCATAGGTTTCGGGGTAACGTTCCCGGAAAACACGCTCGTCGAGTTGTTCAACCATTCCGCTGTCGATTTCATTGACCCGCTGATCGATGCGGGGGACGAGGTTGAGTCTTTGCGCCGCCGGCCTGGCCGTTTGCAGCGTCCGCCTGTATTGGCTGACGATGATGCTTAGGATGCCCTTGTCACTCAAATAGCCGCCGAGCTTCTCGGCTTGCGCGATGCCATGGTCCGAGAGAGGGTTGTCCTGGTGGTTTAGTTCCGGGTTGAAAAAATCCCTGGTCGTATCCCGCTCTCCGTGGCGAATGAGATAGATGATCACGGGTTCTCCTACGCAGGCAGTGCAGCCCCTGGAGGGCGCGGCAGTCTGATCTTTGGAGCACAGATGACATGGTATGGTGCGGAATCGGGATGCGCCATGATTGCATCCACGGGGAAAAGCCTCATGCCTGAACGGGTACCGCTGCAGGAAGGACATGGACCGTGAAGAACGGTGCCGAGTATACTCAGATTATTAGAATCGTCAAGTCAAGGCAATCGGCCGTCGAGAAAGGATGGCCGTCAACGAATAGGGGCAACGAATCAACGAACGCACGTGGCCCATTCGTTCATTTGTTCTGCCGCAGGCATTCGTTGACGGCAGCGTCCCAGTGGTGCCACGCCTACCCCGTGCCCGCTCCTTGTTTGACCCGCCACACAAACCGTGTTAAACTGGTGCTCTGTCAGGTTGGGTTTTATCATCATTCTGTGCGCGACCAGCGGCAGGATCGGTGGACAGTCCAGTGCTCTGTCAGGTTAGGTTTTGGCACCATTCTGCGCTCGTACAGCGGCACGATTGGCACATCAACCTAACAGAGCACTAACCTTGACAGAGCACGGGGTTGACGAGCGCGGCGGGCGATTGAAACGCCCGTCGCGATTTGTTTGGAGCATCTGCGATGGCCCGTTTGGCGATCTACGGACGGTTGGTGCGTTATCTGCGACCCTATTGGCCACAGATGATCCTGGCCTACACCGCGATGCTGTTTGCGACCCTGCTCAACCTGTTGATCCCGCAGCTGCTGCGCGGCGCGGTCGATCAGGGTCTGCAACAGGACAACCCCGCGGCGCTGATCACGGCCGCCGCCGTGATCCTGGCGGTGGCCGTGGTGCGCGTCGCGGCCGGCTTTGTGCAGCTGTACTTTGGCGAGTGGCTCTCCTTCCGCGCCGCCTATGATCTGCGTAATGACTTCTACACCAGCCTGCAGCGCCTGCCTTTTGCCTTTCACGACCAGGCCCACACCGGCGATCTGATGAGCCGCGCCACCGGTGACATCACCGAGACCGAGCGTTTCATCGGTACCGGTCTGATGGAACTGACGGCGACGCTGCTCCTGCTGGTGGGCGTGGTGGCGGCGATGCTGGTGATGGATACGCGGTTGGCGCTGGTGGCCCTGATCCCGCTGCCGATCCTGCTGGTCGCGGTCATTCGCTTCGGCATGACCGTGCGGCCGCGGTCGCGTCACGTGCAAGATCAACTCGGTATACTCTCGACGACGATGCAGGAGAGTCTGACCGGCATTGGTGTGGTCAAGGCCTTCGCCCGCGAACCCTACGAGTTTCAGAAGTTCGACCGCGACAACAGCATCTGGTTCCGCCTGCGCGAGGGGCTGATCCGGCTGTGGGGTAACAACTGGCCCTTTTTCACCTTCCTGATTGCCCTGAGCAACTTCCTGCTGCTTCTCTTCGGCGGGCCGATGGTGCTGGAGGGTACGATCACCGTCGGCGTGCTGTTTGCGATGATCTCGTACGTGCTAATGCTGAACGGACCGACGCAGCGGCTGGGCTTTCTGGTCAATGCGGCCGCCACGGCCGATGCCAGCGCCAGCCGTGTCTTCGAGATCATGGACACCCCGGTCACCGTGGCGGAAAGACCGGACGCGCGGGCCCTGGAGCGGCCGGCCGGGCACGTCGTGTTCAGTGGGGTCAGCTTTGGCTATCACGAAGGCCTCCACGTGCTGCAAGACATCAGCTTCGACGCACAGCCCGGCCAGGTGATTGCGCTGATGGGACCCACCGGTTCTGGCAAATCGTCGATCATCAACCTGATCCCCCGTTTCTACGACCCGACCGCCGGCTGTGTCCTGGTCGATGGTCTGGACGTGCGTGACGTGCGTCTGGACGACCTGCGCGGTATGATTGGGATCGTCCTGCAGGAACCCTTCCTCTTCAGCGCCAGCATCGCCGAGAACATCGCCTATGGGCGGCCCGACGCCAGCCGGGAGCAGATCGTGCAGGCGGCCCAGGCGGCCAACGCCCATGACTTCATCGCCGGCTTCCCCGACGGTTACGAAACCTGGGTGGGTGAGCGCGGTGTTACCCTGAGCGGCGGTCAGAAACAGCGCGTCGCCATTGCCCGCGCCCTGCTCTACAACCCCCGCATCCTGATCCTGGACGACTCCACCAGCAGCGTGGACACCGAAACCGAGTACGTGATCCAACAGGCCTTGCAGACGCTGATGCGCGGCCGCACCACCTTTATCATTGCCCAGCGGCTGCTGACACTCAAACACGCCGACCAGATCCTGGTGCTGGAACGGGGCCGCATCGTCCAGCGCGGCCGGCACGCGGCGCTGCTGGCGGAGGAAGGGCTCTACCGGCAGATCTATGACCTGCAGCTGCGCGACCAGGAGCAGTTCCTGGCGGAAGAACGCTGACTGTTTTGCGAGGAACACGAATGGCCATGATCAGCACCAAACCACATGCTAACCACCGCATCTCGCTGCGTGAGTCGCTGGGAATTCTCGACCGGCAGTCGGTCGAGACGCAGCGGCAGCGCGAGGCGCGCATCCGGACCTTGATGCGGGACCGGCAGGACGACGACGTGTTGGGCAAGGTCTACGACGCCGGGCTGGTGGGCCGGCTGGCCGGCTTCCTCGTGCCCTACAAGCGCCGCACCATCGTCGCCGTGATCTTCATCATCGTCTCCTCGCTGATGAGTGTGGCAGCGCCGTGGATCATCGGCCAGGCTATCGACCAGGGCATCACGGCCGGCAACCCGGCTGCCCTGCGCGGGTGGACGATGGCCTTCCTGGCCGCGGCGCTGATCGAGTGGCTGACCAACCGCTATCGCATTGGCCTGATGGCCTACGTGGGCACCCAGGTGGTGGCTGACGTGCGCAGCGCGCTGTTTCGTCACTTGCACGAGCTGACGCTGACCTTCCACAACAACTACAGCGTTGGCCGGATGATGAGCCGGTTGATCGGCGACGTCGGGGTCCTGCAGGAATTCATCACCTGGTCCATCACAGGCGTGGCGCGCTCGGTGTTCGTTTTGCTGGGGATCGTCATCGCCATGTTCAGCCTGAGCTGGCAGTTGACCCTGATCACGCTGATGGTGGCGCCCCTGATGGTGCTGCTGACCAACCTATGGCGGGTTCGGGTGCGCGAGGCCTACCGAGCGAGCCGCCTGCGTCTGTCGCTGATCAACAGCTATCTCAATGAGTCGATCTCAGGCATCCGTGTGACCCAGAGTTTCCGGCGTGAGCGGCGGAACTTTGCCCACTTCGACGACTTGAATGGCTCCTTCTTCGACGCCAACATTCTGGCTGCGCGGCACACGGCGCTTTTCTTCCCCGGTGTCGATTTCATCGGCTCGCTGGCCACCGCGCTGGTGGTGGGGGTGGGTGGCTGGCTGGTACTGGGCGATGCGCTGTCGGCCGGTGTGTTGGTGGCCTTCGTGCTCTACGTGGAGCGTTTCTTCGACCCGATCCGCGAGCTGGCCCAGCGCTACAACACGTTCCAGGCCACCATGGCCGCCTCGGAGCGGCTGTTTGTCCTGCTGGACACGCAGCCCGATCTGGAGGACGCACCCAACGCCGTGGTCCTGCCGCCCATTGCTGGCCGCGTCGTGTTCGACCACGTTGGCTTTCAATACAAGGAGGACGAGCTGGTGCTGCGCGACGTCAGCCTGCACGCCGAGCCGGGCCAGCGTGTGGCCCTGGTCGGCGAGACGGGCGCAGGCAAGAGCACGATCATCCGCTTGCTGGCCCGCTTCTTCGACGTCAGCACCGGCGCGGTGACGATCGACGGTTACGACGTGCGCACCGTGACCCAGGCCAGCCTGCGTTCGCAGCTGGGCATTGTCCTGCAAGACACCTTTCTTTTCGCCGGCACCGTGGCCGACAACATCCGCTACGGCCGGCTGGAGGCCAGCGACGCCGAAGTGATGGCCGCGGCCAGGGCGGTGGGTGCGCACAGCATGATCGAGCAATTACCCGAGGGCTACGCCACCCAGGTGGGCGAGAACGGTGTCAACCTCAGCGTGGGGCAGCGGCAGTTGATCTCCTTCGCCCGTGCCCTGCTGGCCGATCCGCGCATCCTGATCCTCGACGAGGCCACCAGCAGCGTGGACACCACCACCGAGAAACTGATCGAGCAGGGGCTGGATGCACTGATGGCCGGCCGCACCAGCTTCGTCATCGCCCACCGGCTGAGCACCATCGTCGACGCCGACCAGATCGTGGTCATGGATCACGGTGAGATCGTGGAGCAGGG
>CAZEPA010000018.1:0-1511 GCA_964513955.1 uncultured Anaerolineae bacterium
AATGTTGTGATCCCAGAGGTAGGGAGGGCGCTGGCGTCGTGATGTGAATCCCTCATCCACACGCTGCGGTTCTTCTGCTGAAGGCGCCATGATCACCATCTCTCAACCTGAGTTCGCCATTTCATCCGGCATCTGCACGGCGACGACTTCGCCGCGTACGCACAGTTGACCAGCCGCGTAAAGTTGCACGCTGACGACGGTCTTGCGCCCCTTGATTTCCTTAACCTGCGCGCGCAGGGCCAACGGGCCAGCCAGGGGCGTGGGGCGCAGGTAATCCACGTGCAGCGAGCCGGTGACATAGCGAAAGGGCGGTTCCGTGTCCATGGCGCGCCCGGCCGCGCGGTAGGCCGCCGCGGCCGCCGTGCCGGTGGCGTGGCAATCCACCAGCGAAGCCAGCAGCCCGCCATAGACGTAGCCGGGTACGGCCGTGTGCTCCGGTCGCGGTTGGAAGGTGCACACCGTTTCATCGCCGTCCCAGTAGCTCTTGATCTGCAAGCCGGTTTCATTGAGCCGCCCGCAGCCGTAACAATAACTGGTATGGTCGGGGTAGTAATCTTGAAAGGCTTTGTCTGGCATCAGTTTCATCGTGCAAATTCTACCATGCGGTCTTCGAGATGGGTCGCGGCATAGACGAGTGCCTGGCGTATGTCTTTATCGTCGAGTTCGGGGTATTCTTGTTCATGGATTCCCAACTGAACGCTATTTTACCCTGACATGGGCGACTACGTCAATAGCGTGGGACGCGTGTCGGATGCGCGTGACTTTGGCCTTGCGGGCGGAACGGTGGTAAACTGACCAGCAGCCAGGCGTACAAGATAAGGGAGAAGCACCAGCCATGACGTTTGAACCTTTCGATTACACGACCGACGCGGTGCAGGCGCAAATCGGCCAGATCATCGCGAACGCGCTGGCCGAGGACATCGGCGATGGCGATGTGACTGCCCTGCTGACCATTCCCGAAACGGCGATGGTGGACGGGGATTTCATCGCCAAGGAGGCGGGCGTGGCGGCCGGGCTGACCGCGGTGGCCCAGGTCTTCGCGCAGCTGAGCGACCAGGTGCAGGTGACGCCGTTGGTAGCCGACGGCGCGTTTGTGGCCGCGCGCCAGGTCATTGCCACGATTCATGGCCCCGGTCGCGCGATCCTGACCGGCGAGCGCGTGGCGCTGAACTTCTTGCAGCGCATGTCGGGCATTGCTACCCTCACGCGGCGCTATGTGGATGCTGCGCAGGGCACGCGGGCCATGATTCTGGACACGCGCAAGACTGCGCCTGGACTGCGCGTGCTGGATAAGTGGGCCGTGCGCTTGGGCGGCGGGCAGAATCACCGCTTTGGCCTGTACGATATGGCGATGATCAAGGACAACCACATCGCCGCCGTGGGCAGTCTGGCCGCGGGGTTCAACCCCTAACCCAGGGCCAAACGCCCCAAACGCCCGAAGGAAGGGTAATTGACACCCATGTACAGCAAAACCTGGCGCATCCTCAGCCCGTTGCAACGTTCAATCATGA
>CAZEPA010000018.1:1521-17413 GCA_964513955.1 uncultured Anaerolineae bacterium
TCGCCGCCGTGGGCAGTCTGGCCGCGGCGGTGCAGCGCGTACGCCACGGCGATCCGCGCCAACGGCCGATCGAAGTGGAAGTGACCAGCCTGGAGCAGCTCAGCGAGGCGCTGCAGCAGCCGGTGGATCGGATCATGCTGGACAACATGTCGCTGACGCAAATGGCCGAAGCCGTGCGTATGACAGCCGGCCGCATCCCGCTGGAAGCATCGGGCAATGTGAACCTGAATACCGTGGCGGCCATTGCGGCCACGGGCGTGGATTTCATCTCCGCCGGCGCGCTGACCCATTCAGTTAAGGCGCTCGACATTAGCCTGGATTTGAGGAGTAGCACATGACCACGTTACAGAGTGTTGATCGCTCCCGCATGACGGTGGACGATATTTTTGCAGATCTACAGGCCAAGATCGGCGACTACACGCCGGCGTTCGAACTGCGGCTGCAAGCGGAGCTGGCCTGTGAAATCAATCAGCTCAAACAGGCGCGCAACGCCGTCATCCTGGGCCATAACTACATGGAGCCGGCGCTGTTTCATTCGGTGCCGGACTTCGTGGGCGATTCGCTGGATCTGAGCCGCAAGGCCGCGCAGACCGACAAGGATATGATCGTTTTCTGCGGCGTCAAGTTCATGGCCGAGACGGCCAAAATCCTCAACCCAACGCGCACGGTGCTGATCCCATCGCTCAAGGCCGGCTGCTCGTTGGCGGCCAGCATCACCGCAGCGGACGTGCGCGCGCTCAGGGCGCGCTTTCCGGGCGTGCCGGTTGTGACCTATGTCAATACCTATGCCGATGTCAAGGCTGAAAGCGACATCTGCTGCACGTCGGGCAACGCCGCGGCCGTCGTCGCGTCGCTGGGCGTGGATACGGTCATCTTCCTGCCCGATGAATACCTGGCCCGCAATGTGGCGCGCGACACGGGCAAGCACATCATCGTGCCCACGCGGCTGCCCAGCGGCAGCATCACCTTTCAAGATACAGGCGTGGACTTCCAGATGGTCGGCTGGAACGGCCGCTGCGAAGTGCACGAGCAGTTCACGGTGGGCGACATCAACACGGTGCGCGCCCAATTCCCCGATGTGGTCATCCTGGCGCACCCCGAATGTAGTCCAGAGGTGGTCGCGGCGTCTGACTTTTCTGGCAGCACCAATGCCATGATTCGTTATGTAGAGCGCATCAAGGCCCCGCGCTATCTGCTGCTCACCGAATGTTCGATGGGCGAAAATGTGGCCGCGGCCAATCCCGACAAGGAGATGCTGCGGCTGTGCATGGTGCGCTGTCCACACATGAACCAAATCTCGCTGCAGATGACGCGCGATGCGCTGCGCGAGGTCCAGTACGTGATTGACGTGCCTGAGGAGATCCGTGTGCGCGCCGCCCAGGCTGTGCAGCGGATGATTGCGATTGGATAAACTATGAGCGAATACCTGGAAACGGACGTTCTGATTCTTGGCAGCGGTATTGCCGGCGCCACGGCCGCCCTGGAACTGGCCGATGCCGGCGTAAGTGTGATGGTGGTGACGCGCGCGGCGCAGCCAGAAGACTCAAACACGCTCTGGGCGCAGGGCGGCATCATCTACCAGGGCGAACATGATGCGCCTGAAAATCTGGCGGCCGATATCTTGCGCGCCGGCGCCGGGCACAGCTACCCCAAGGCGGCGCAGCTCCTGGCCGCGGAAGGGCCGCCCATCCTAAAGCGCGTCTTGCTGGAGCGGGTGGGTGTGCAGTTCGACCGCGAGGAAAACGGTGCGCTGTCGTTGGCGTTGGAGGGCGGCCATTCTATGCCGCGCATCCTGCATGTGGCAGATCACACGGGCAAGGCGATCGAGGTGGCGTTGATGAAGGCGCTGGCTGCGCATCCCCGCGTGACAATGCTGACCGGCCATACGGCCGTGGACCTGCTGACACCCGCGCACCATTCACTCAATCGCCTGGCTCTCTACGAACGCCGCGCCTGTGTAGGCGCGTATCTCTTCGAGCAGGCGACCGGCCAGGTCAAGCGCTGCCTGGCGCGGGAAACGATCCTGGCCACCGGCGGCCTGGGCCAGATTTTCCTGCGCACCACCAACCCCGCGGGCGCGCGCGGGGATGGCGTGGCGATGGCCCAGCGCGCGCAGGCGCGCGTGATCAACATGGAGTTCGTGCAGTTTCACCCGACGACTTTCTATGACGTGGCCGCGCCCAATCTGTTGATTTCGGAAGCGGTGCGCGGCGCGGGCGCGCGGCTGGTGGATGCCAACGGCGAGCCGTTCATGCAGCGCTACGCGCCGGAGTGGAAGGATTTGGCCCCGCGTGACGTGGTGGCGCGCAGCATTCATCAGGAGATGTTGGCGCGTGACGTGACGCATGTCTACCTTGATCTGCGCTCGTACATCGGGCGGCCGCAGATTATGGAGCACTTCCCCACGATTCGTGAGAGCCTGCTGCCCTACGGCGTGGACATTGCCACAGACCTGGTGCCAGTGGTGCCGGCCGCGCACTACCAGTGCGGCGGCGTGTGGGTGGACGAATGGGGCAAGACGACCATTCGTCACCTGTATGCTGTGGGCGAAGTGTCGTGCACAGGAGTGCATGGTGCGAATCGGCTCGCCAGCACCTCGCTGCTGGAAGGGCTTGTGTGGGGCAGCCGGGCCGCGCGTCACATTGCTGCGCATCTGCCCGCCGGCCTGCTGATCCCTGCGGATGACATCCCGCCGTGGCGGGACGATGGCCTGGACGAGCCTGACCCGGCGCTGATCAGCCAGGATATGAGCGCGATCAAGCATATGATGTGGAATTACGTGGGGCTGGCGCGCACGACGCAGCGACTCGACCGCGCGCTGAGCGAGCTTTATCACCTGGAAACTGAGATTGAGAGCTTCTACCGTACCTCCCGTCTGACCGACGGCTTGATTGGCCTGCGCAATGCCGTGCGCACCGCCATTCTCGTGGCCTCGGCCGCCTGGCAGAACAAACGCAGCATGGGCGCGCATTACCGGGAATAAGCATGGACCCACGTCTTAGTTTCGCAGCGCAGTTCAGCAGCCTGGGGCCGGTGGCGTTCAAGGTCACGCTGGCTGCCTTGCTCGGCAGCCTGATCGGGCTGGAGCGCATCTGGAATCGGCATCCAGCCGGGCTGCGCACCAACATGGTCATTTCTTTGGCCTCGTGCCTCTTCACGATTCTGTCGGTGGACGGCTTTCCGATCGAAGGCACGTCGCGAGACACCGCGCGCGTCGCCGCGCAGATCGTCACCGGCGTCGGTTTCCTGGGCGCCGGCGCCTTGCTGCAAACGAAGAGCAGCATCCGCGGCTTGACCACGGCGGCCACGATTTGGCTGGTGGCCGCCGTCGGTATGGCGGTGGGCGTGGGCGCGTTTGCCCTGGCAATCTTCACCACCGTGCTAACGATTATCGGCCTGGTGGCGCTGGCGCCGGTCAGTTTTCATCTGGAAGAGCGGGCCAAAGAACGTCAGCGCCTGCGCCTGCTGACTAGAAAAAACGGCAAGCTGCCCGCAGGCAGTCCGTGGGCGTGGCACGAAGAGGATGAGGAGGATGACGAACTGGGCGAGGCCGATCCTCATCCTTAGCAAAGCAAAAAGACTTCCGAAGTCTTCAGGACTTCGGAAGTCTCCGGTTTCTAGTCTACAGTTTCTAATCTCCGATCTCTACTCTACCAGCCCGGCAGCCAGTTCGGCGCATAGTCGAAATCTACCTCGTTGAATGTCAGCAGCGCCAGGCCGCTGCCGTTAGCCTCGATGCGGAACACCTCGCTGTAACCGCTGCCCGGTCGGTAGCCGCTGAAGACGATCGTCTCGCCGACAAAGCCCCAGGCCGGCGCATTGGGCCGCAGCGCCTGCGGCGCCAGCAAAGTGATGTGGCTGCCATCCGCACGGATGGTGTAAAGCGCCTGCTGCTCACGTGTGCCCCAGAACACTAAACGATCGGCTGACGGCGACCAGCTGGGGTCGGCGTCGCCGTTGGGATTGGTCGTGAGGCGCCGCACATCGCTGCCATCGGCTGCCATCGTATAGATCTCCGCATTGGCTCCTCCACGATTCGACTGAAACGCCAGGCGGCCGGTCAAGTGCGACCAGTCGGGGGCGAGGTCAGCCGCCGTGTTGTTCGTCAGGCGGGTCACCGCGCCGTCCGCCACGCGCACCGTGTAGATTTCCCAATTGCCGTCGCGGTCGCTGCTGAACGCCACGCGGCTGCTGTCCGCCGACCAGGTGGGATACTGGTCTGAGGCGTCGCCAAAGGTCAATTGGCGGGCGTTTCGGCCGTCGCGACTCATGAGCCACAGATGACCAGGTGCATTCGTCTCTGCGCGCACCATGGCAATCCAGCGCCCGTTGGGCGAGCCCACCGGCGAGGTTTCAAACGCCGCAGTCGTGAAAGTCAACCGCCGCTGATCGCGGCCATCAGGCAGCATGCGGTAGATTTCGCTGTTGCCGTCACGGTCGCTGGCGAAGACCACCTGCGCTGGGCCTTGATCCTGAATCACGGTGATGGCATTGCCATCGCCGCTGGCGATGTAGACCTTATCGCGCGCCGAATCGAGGGCAATCCCTTCTTCCGCGCCAGGCGGCGTCGCAATGCTCGTGACCAGGCTCCAATCATCGGTGCGGTACACTCTCACCTCATCGCCACACGTGACAAAAAGATGCCCGCTGTCTGGATTGACCGCCAGGGTGAACGGCTCCTTGCCGATGGCAATCGTGGCAACGATGGTCGCGCTCTGGGTGTCGAGCACCGTCACGGTGTGGGATTCGCCGCGATTAGCTGCGAACAGATAGCGGCTGATGGGATCGAAGGCCAGGCCATACGGGCTGATGACGCCGGTGTAGCGCCCCACAGTAAAACCGTCATGCAGACGTGCAATTTCATTCGCGCCGTGGGCCGAAAGGTAGACATCCCCCGTCACCGGATCGGCGGCAAAGAGGCTCGGCTCATCCCCTACATCATTCAGCGTGCGAACGACGCTCAAGGTTGCGGGGTCAAAAACCGTTACTGAATCGCTGCCAAAATTGGCTGCATAGCCATAGTTGCCCTGCACGACGATGCCATTAGGCATCAGGTTCGTGGCCACGGTGTTGACGACCGTGCTGGCATTGACATCCACGATCTTGATGTTGTTTGTTTGGCGATTCGTCACGCCTACCAGACCCACCTGGTTGATCAGGGCGACATCATTTGGCCCTGTGGCCTCATTTGCCAGGCTGATTTGGGCCTGCAAGGCTAACGGCGATGTGCTCACCACACTCAGTGTGCGACCGCTATGCTCATTGCCGTGAAAAGCCACGTAAAGACGCAGGCCATCGGCGCTGAGGGTCAGGCCGTGTGGGTGCGCGTCGGTTGGCAGATTCAGGCGGCCAGCCCAATAGGGCGTCGGCAGCGAGCCGGGCGTCGCCGTTGGGATCGTTGTAGCTGTGCGTGTGGGCGTAGCGGTCGCAGGCGCCGCCGTCGGGGTAGGCGTGTGTGTGGGCGTAGCGGTTGGGCTGGGCGTGCGCGTGACCGTGGCGGGCGCGGCAGTTGGGGTAGGCGTGCGCGTAGGCGTGGGCGTAATCGTCGCGCATCCGCCGGGCACAGGAACGCTGCCCGTGGGGCAGGCCGTTGGCGTGGGAGTTGGCGTAGGCGCGAGCGCGGGTAGGTTGTGGAGATCGTAGATGAAGACGCCCGCCGGGGTCGTCACGTAGAGATCGTTGGGCGCGCCATCCATCACCAAGAGGTCGCTCACCGCCAGATCGTCAAACGGCGTCCCGGTCACGTGAATCCATTCAGCCGCGCTGGGCATGAAAACGTACAGCCCATGCGCGGCGCCAAGAAGATAGCGATGCGACGGATCGGCTGGCATCTGCGCCAGGGACAGCAGCCCTCCTGGCAACAGGCTGCTCAGACCGGTTGACAACGTGTTCCACGTGGTTCCGTTGTTGGTTGTGCGCCATACGCCGTTGGCGGTTGCCGCCAGAACATGCCCGGCCGACCAACGATCCACCATCAGATCGCCGAACCAGCCCATGTCAAGCTCCGGCGGTGTGGATTGCGCCCAGGTAGCGCCGCCGTTGGTGCTGACGATCACGGCGCCGCCGCCGCCTTCGCTGACGCCGCCAATCCACACAGTGGTCCAGGCCGGCTCGACCGGCGCAATGACTTTGACATCGTACAGGCCAAACAGCGGGCTAGGCTGGTGCGTGAACGTATCGCCGGCATTGGCGCTCAAGTAAGGCCCATCGCAGCCCGCTGCGTACAGACGCTGATTTAGTGAATTGGCTGCCAGCGGCTTCAGATTGAGCCCGTTCGGCAGTTGATACCAGGCTGCGCCGCCGTTGGTCGTGCGCCACATCGGCGTGGGATCGCCGCCCGCGTAGCACGGATAGCCTTCGCCGGCGTACAGCAGGTCAGGAAAGGCGCTGCTGATGATGTGTTCCGCCAGCGCCACGCCTGTCTCTGACCAGATCGCGCCGGCATCGGTCGAGCGGTAAAGCAGCCGATTGGGGCTGGCCGGCACATCGGCTTGGATGATGTGGCTCCAGGGATAACCAAAGACGCGCGCGGCCGGGCCGCCATGCAGAATCAACTGCTGGTAAGGCGGAATGTCCAGGCGGGCCCAGGTGGCGCCGTGATCGTCGCTGCGCAGGGTGCGCCCGTGACTGGTGACGAAATCATATAGCGAGGCGTACAGTGTGCTGCCATTCGGCCCGGCGCCAACGGCCAACGGCAAGGCGCGGAAAGGCGCCATGAAATCGTGCACAAAGTCCCACGTGATGGCGCTGCGATCTGGAAGATAGGCATTGTGGCTGACGAAGAGCACATCATCGTTGCCCACGTACAGGCCGCGCGACTCGCTATCGAGCATCAGGCCGAAGCCCGGCCCGCCGCTCAGTGGGAAACCGAGCGGCGCAGTCGGCAGCGGCTCCCACGTGGCCGCGGTGGTGCGGTAAAGGGTCGCGCCGCCGCGCGGCCCCGTGTTCGTGATGAGGAACATGACATTATGCGCCTGTGGGTCAATCAAGATCGGACTGGTCACTTCACCATTCAGCCCGATGCCTGCGTCCGCCCAGGTCAAGCCGCCGTCGGTGCTGTGCACCAGCGCACTCTGAAAACCACTGGCCCAGGGCACACCGGCCCACAGTTGATCTGGATTGTCCAGGCTGACCGTGACCGGTCCGGCCTGAATGTCGCTGCGTTTGGTCCAGGTCAAGCCGGCATCGGTGCTGCGCCACAAGCCCTGCGTGCTGGCGCCCATGTAGAGCGTCTGCGGGTGATTGTAGTCCATGCCGATATAGCCGCGGCTGCGCAGCGGCGCGCCGCCGATGGCCGCCGGCAGCGGCAGGTAAGCCCAGTTTGCGCCGCGATTGACGCTCTTGACCAGGTAGCCTTCATTCGTCACGCCGTAGAGCGGCCCATTCTCGCCCGGAGCGGCCGCCAACGAGCGCAGGTATCGCGCCTGCAAGAGGTCTGGCGGGACGGTCGGCGTCGGGGTTGGTGTAGGCGCAGGGTTGAGCACAAACTGTTTGGGCGCAAACGGCAAGCGGATACGGCTGGCGCGCGGCGCGCACGTGATGAGCGACGCGTCATCCACATACATCGCTGTGCTGCGACCGTCGCCGTCGTTGAACGTGCCGAAGTGCACCTGCACCGTGCGGCCAACAAACTCGCTCAGGTCAGCATCCAGCCGCTGCCAGCTGCGAGCATTGCTGCGCGTCCACAGCAGCGTGCGCAGGATCGCGCCGCGGCTGTCCAGGATCAGCACATACTGGCGGTCGCCGGCCAGCGGCCGTTCCCATGCCAGGGATGCAGTGCCAGAGGCCGGCGCATCGGTCGGCGTCTCCAGGTTGACTTCGGCGGAGACGGGATACCACCATAGAGTCAAAGTTACGTTGGCGGCGCCTGCCGGCAGCATCACGGTCTGCGATGCGCTGGAGTAGCTGTAGACATCGCTGCCCTGGTCAATGCCGCTGCGGCCGCTGCGCTGACCGCTGCGCACGACGCGCGTGCTGTATGCGGCGGAATAGGGCGTGAGTGGGAAGCGCCAGGCCGCGTCGGCCTCGAAGCCGCCATTGACCAGCCGTTCCTCGCACAACCCGCCGTAATGCCAGACGCCGGCCGACGTAGCGACGTGCGCCATCAACCCGTCCGCTGCCGTGGACGTAACAGCCAGGGCATGCACGTCCGGGTTGCCTGGCGCGGAGCCAAGATCAATCCAGGTGCTGCCGCTGTCCAGGCTGCGAAAGAGGCTGTGGGAAAGACCAGCCACTAACTGACCGCTGAGCGCGGTGAAGAGGGTGTGGTCGTTAGCGTACGCGGGCGACACCGCCAGGGCACGCGTAAACGGCTCATAAATGCCGGGCAAGCCCGCCGCCGTCAGCGCCCACGAGCCGCCGCGGTTGGTTGTGCGCTGCACGGCGCTCTCCGGCCTGCCATCGCCGGGCGATTCGATGAAACGGTAGGTAGTCCAGGCGGTGTTGTCCTGTGCGTACAGCGGGGACACCGCTGCGCCAAAGCCCGGTGCATAACCACCCACGCTGGCCCAGGTCAATCCGCCATCGGTGCTGCGGCGCGTGGCCTCGTAGCCGGTGGCGAACAGGGTGTGATCGTTGGCAAATGCGGGGGAAACGGCCAGGTTGAACACGTCGAAGCTCTCGCCGGGCGGAACTAGGCGGTAGGCCGACCAGGCGGCGCCGCCGTCGGTAGACTTGAACACCTCATCGCCCCTGGCTGTCCACAGCGTAGCGTCGGTCAAGTAGGCGGGCGACAGAGCCAGCGCACGCATTTCGCCCTGACTGGCGTCGAAAATCCAGGTCTGGCCGCGGTCGGTGGACTTGACCAGGCCGGCAGCCCAGGTAGCGCCGTTGACAAAGGTGGCAAACACGATGCCGTCCGTGGCGTAGCCGGGCGACAGGCGCACATGCGTGGCCTGCGCATGATTGTCGCGCGCAGGCAGGGTCAGGGCAACCTGCCAGGAAGTCCCGCGGTCCGTGGTGCGATAGACGCCGCCTTGTCCAGCGGCAAACAGGGCGCCATCAGTGGCGTAAACTGGCGATGCGGTCACGTCGCTAATGGCAATGGGCTGTTGATTGGCATCGAACGGGCCGCCGCTGCGCCAGGTAGGCTGTGCTGCCGGCGTGAATCCGGCACGCACGTCGGCCGATGGCAACGCAGCGTCGGTCGGGTGTGAACGGCTGATGAACAGGAACGATGTGAGAATCAATGTGACGACGAGCGGGATCGAAAGTGAGCGTTTCATGGTCAACCTCCCGGGTTCCATGACAAACCGACGCGCGTAGCCTCATTGCATGCGCGGCGCATGTAATATGACGTTGGGAAGGGCCTGGTGGTTGCGCCTGCCTTGCCACATGAGGGACTATTTGGGGCATCCAGGCAGGTGAAGGCATCACGCGAGGACATGATGAAGACGCCGACAACTTCAGGAGCTCATGAGACCAGAATTAACTTCCTGCAGTGAAATACAAAAGGGCAGGTTGCTTAACCTGCCCTTTGATGGTTAAACTAGAAGACAGTCGCTTAGCTGCTGTGGCCGTTGGCGCTAGGCAAACCCGCGGCCACCAGTTCCACAATATCCTTAACCTGCACGCCCTGATCGGCCTGCTTGCTGGCATCGGTCAGCATGGTCAGGCAGAAGGGGCAGCCCACGGCAATCGTCTTAGCGCCGGTGCCAGCCGCCTCCGTGTAGCGGTTCATGTTGACCGCCTCTGTGCCATGCTCTTCTTCCTTCCACATTTGCGCGCCGCCCGCGCCGCAGCAGAAGGACTGGTTGCGGTTACGTCCCATTTCTACCAGGTTGACCTGCGATCCCGCCAGAACCGCGCGCGGCGCATCCAGAATGCCATTGTGGCGCCCCAGATAGCATGGATCGTGATAGGTGACGGGGCCGACCGCCGCCAGATCTGGCTTGAGCTTGCCGGCTGCGATCAATTCGGCGATCAACTCGGTGTGATGCACCACGGTGAAGTTGCCGCCGTACTGCGGATACTCCTTGCCCAGGGTATGCAAGCAGTGCGGACAGGTCGCAACGATGCGCTTGGGCTTGAACTCGTTGAGGGTTTCGATGTTGGCCTGCGCCAGTTCAAAGAAGAGAGCTTCGTTGCCGGCGCGGCGGGCGCTGTCGCCGGTGCAGTTTTCCATCTCGCCCAGGACAGCGAAGTTGACGCCCGCGGCCTTGAGGACCTTGGCAAAGTCACGCGCGGTCTTCTGCGCGCGGCTGTCATACGAAGGTGCGCAGCCCACCCACCAAAGCACATCGAAGTCCGGGTTGTCTTCCACAGTCGGAATGTCAAGATCGGCTGCCCAGGCCATGCGATCGCCGCGGGCCAGGTTCCAGGGGTTGCCGGAACGCTCCATGCCTTTGAACGCAGGCTGTAGCTGCTCTGGGAATTCGCTTTCCATCAACACCTGGTTACGGCGCATGTAAAGGATGTCGAACATCGGCTCATTGCCCACCGGGCAGACCTCGATGCAGGCGCCGCAGGCCGTGCAGGCCCACACGGCCGATTCGCTGATGGCAAAATCGAGCATGCGGTCGGGCGATTCCTTGCCCGCGGCCAGCAGATCAACGTGTTGATTGATGTAGTAACGCTTGTTCACTTCCAGGGCTGAAGGCGACAGCTCCTTGCCGGTGGTATATGCCGGGCACACATCCTGGCAGCGGTTGCACATGATACAGGCATAGGCATCCACCAGATGCGTCCACGGCAGCTGCTCCAAGCGCGCCACACCAAACTGCTCGATGGACTCATCCTCGAAGTTGATCGGCTCGAGCGCGCCGCGCGACGTGCGCTTGGGTTTGGTTAGGAAGTTGACGCCCGCCATGATGAGGTGGATGTGCTTGGTGCGTGGGAAATAAGGAATAAAGGCCAGGATCAGGCCCAGCGCCACCCACCAACACACATGGCGCATGACATCAATCGTGCCGGCGCTCATGCCGCCCCACAGCCCACTGACCAAGTTGGCAAAGGGCTGGCCGGCGTCCCCGGCGCCTGTGGCCAGGCGCTCACCCGCCAGGGTGAAGGTTTCGCCCAGGAAGCGAAAGCCAACATGGAACAGGATGAAAAAGCCGACGATCATCGAATCACGACGCACGCCGCCTTGCTTGATGCGGTCCATGAGCTTGATGTTGCTGCGATACTTGAGCACCGGCGTATCCACGACAAAACGCCGAATCAAGAAGTAGATCATGCCGACCAGGACGGAGACGCTGAAGATATCGGCGAGGAAGCGATAGACATTGCCGATAACGCCCTTGCCCAGGAACGTGATGGGAAAGTAGCCTTGCAAGACATCGCCGAAGTTGACCAGGAAATAGAAGGTAAATCCCCAGGCGATCATGGCGTGAAAAACGCTTGAGACTTTGCGCGCCCGCCAGGTTGGCAGCAAGGCCACCCAGTTGATGGCGGCGTCAATCAGTTGGGCGACGAATTTTTTCGTGTCAAGCTCGCCTTGCCCACGGCGAATAACCAGGTAGAGCTTCTTGAAGCCCAGATAGCCATAGTAAACCGCAGCTGCGACACAAAGGATGAAGAGGATTTTCTCAACCAGCGTGAGCATATCGTGAATACCTTTCCACAGGTTTGCAGGAGAAACGGATTTTGCACGGGGCTTGTCTATTTTACCACAAGTACCATGCACAATAGGCTGATGTAAATCACATTGACGCAGCAGATTTCAGACTTCGAAGACTTCCGACGTCTAGGTGACGCGACGCAGGAGGGCGTGGTCCAGCCACCGCTCGAAGCGGTCGCGGTGGCGATGGGCCAGGAGAGCGGCGATTACCAGCAGGGCGCCGAACGCGAGCCACAGAATTGGCGGAATGTTGATCACGCCCGCGCCGACCGCGGCGGCAACGAATACGGAGGGGCCGCGCACCAGCAGGGCAATGACGAGGATTTTCCACACAGAGACGCGGGTCAAGCCGGCAATGTAGTAGGGAACGTCGCCGACCGGTCCGAGGAGCAGAAGAAACCAGGGCCAGATCGAATCGCTGTGAATAATGCCTTCCCAGCGCTGCAGCCGTTCTGATCCGGCCAAGCGCGCCACCAGGGGGCGTCCATACCAGCGCGCCAGATTCATCGCCAGCGCGCCGCCAAGGAGCATACCGATGGCGCCATAGATGCCGCCCGCTAATACCCCGAAAAGATAGCCAGCCGCGGCCTGTACGAAATAGCCAGGAATCGGCGCAAAGACAATTTGGATGGCGTTGAGGGCAATCAGCGCGGCTGGCGCCCAGGGGCCGAGCGCGCGCAGCCAGGCTTCGACGCGGGCGCGGTCGCTGACCAGGTCCACCAATGCCGGGCCGTAAATGATGCCGAGGGTTGCCAGGCTGAGCAAAACGAACGTGAGCGCCAGAGCGCGCCAGGTGATTTTGGGTAATCGAGACGACATGAGCTAGACGCGTCGCGGAAAAACGCAGGCCACGGTGGTGCTGTTCTGCGCTTGGTGGCTGATGCAGATCATGCCGCCGACCGCTTCGACGCGTTGGCGCAGCGCTTTCATGCGAGTCTCACTCGTGCGCATGGCGGCTTCCGCGCCGTTATGCTGGCCGTGGATGCTCAGCGCCACGTGACTGCCGCTGCATTTCAAGGA
This sequence comes from uncultured Anaerolineae bacterium, assembly GCA_964513955.1. Classification (GTDB taxonomy): domain Bacteria; phylum Chloroflexota; class Anaerolineae; order SSC4; family Amarolineaceae; genus Amarolinea. Next base: position 14,099 of record CAZEPA010000018.1, read on the forward strand.
GATGCTGGCCTGGGCATCTGGCTGCGCCGCCAGCCTGGCGAGGCTTTCTTCTACAATGTGAAACGCGGCCGCCGCTTGTTCCGGATCGAGGCTGTCTGGCATCAACTGCAGTTGCAGCGCCACGCTGGCGCCGGTACGCTCCCGGAAAGTCGCCACGTGATGGCGCACGGCTTCCTCTAGCCCCAAGCGGCAAGCGCAGGCCGAATCAGCCAGGTTGACCAGGGCCTGCGCCTGGAAGATGTCCACGCGGGCATCGGCCAGCGCGTACCCAAGCGGCGCGCCGGCATCGTCAAGCAGATCTTCCATGCCTTCCAGGTGGGCATCCAAATTTGACAGAAGTTGGACGAGACGACGGCGCAGATCATCCGTGGAGAGCTTTTCAGTGGCCCAGGCTTCTGGGCCTATTGGCTCAATGGATGCGGATGCAGTGCGCTTGTCGGTTGACGTTGGCAGCGGCTGCTGCAGCCGGATGGGGATGAGGCCTGCCGCAGCCAGGATGAAGCCGCGGGCGGTCAGTCCCAGGAGATTGAGCTGCGCGAGGCCATCGAACGAAACCACCGCCACGACGTGCATCGAAAAAGAAGCTATGACTGCTAACAAGGCCGCGAAAAGGCCGTACTGCCAGGCGGCCAGCATGACCAGCGCCACCAGGAATAGAAATGGTTCAACCGCGCCGAAGCTGGTCAACAGATTCTGTGCGTGCGAGAGCGGTGCGAGTCCCCATTCGAACGCCTGCAAAGGAATTGCCAGGCCCAACGCAACGGCCAAGGCGCTGGCGCCCAGGCGCGACTCCAACCAGTTAGCGCCGAAGAGTATGAGCATCAGGATCGCCAGAAACATCGCCAGGCTCAAATGCTGCTGCGCGGCTCGGTCCCCCACGGCTAATGCCACGAGAAGGCTGGCCAAGATGGTGATCACCTTGACGAAGAGCACGGCTCGGAATACGCGTAATGGGGTCAATGGCCCGAAAAAAATCATCAATGGTGATCCGCTTCTTGCTCGTCATGACGATCACAGTGTGTGCGAGGCAAATCGCAATGCACTACCGCCAACGGGCGCGCGTTGCGTCTTTTTCCTTCGGTGGAAAAGTGTCTCCGATTCACACCTGCCATATGATTATCGCTCTCTCGCACGGCTACGTCTGTAAACTGTTTTACAACCTGATGGTTATTCATCACGAACCCCGCCAATGCAAAGGGCACGGGGATCATCTCCGTGCCCTTTGCATCGCCAATCAACCGTGGTTTCCAGCCGTGTTAGGCAGCGGCTTTCGCAGCGCCTTTGAACTCGGTTGTGGGAGCATAATCGAACACGGTGTAGCGTTCGGCGCTGTGGTTCAATTTGACCGTCTGCATGAGGTGCTGGCGCAGATTGCGCACCAAGCCGGGGTCTACATCGTATTGCACGGCCGCGCGTGCGCTGCTCAGGCTGTGGCCATTGAGCACGCCGATCACATGTTGGACGGTGGCGGCCCAAGCGGGAATGGCCGTGGTGTCCAGCTTGCCTTCTTCGTGCTGAAAATCACGCCACAGCAGCAGGGCGCAAACCTGCTCTGGCAGGCTAAAGTGCGTTTTGGGCATTTCCTCGATCAAGCGCGTCTCCACTGGATCCAGACTGGCCTGGCGCCGCGGTTTCATATACAGACGGCCGGTCAACAGCTTGAGCACAAGCGTATCGCCCTCGCCGGCCACCAAGCTCTGTTCGCATTCTGCCCGATCAAGCATGGCATCCAGGGACAAGGGGCGAACGTCTACCGCCAGCCAGGGCTGACGGCCGTGTCGGCGCAGGTGCAGCGACACGTGGGCAAAAGTAGATTCGATGGGCGCCTCCATATCGCGACAGCGGCCGAGTTCGAGCAGCGCCTCACTGCTGCTGAGCGTTGCGAAGCGGTGAGGGTAATGTCCGCCGCCTGAGACGTGCGCGTAGAATAGAGGCACCAGCGCGCCGATTCCATACACATCGAGCAGCGTATCCAGGCGGCTGCGTAAAGCGACTTGGCGCTGGGCGTTGCGCTGATCCATGCGGTTGACCGCATCCACCAGGGCCGTGGCTGTGCGCCACACGTCAACATACACTTGCTGCTGCGTCTGATTCATGATGACACCTGCCTGTGATTACTAGGAATGACTTGGCCCCATTATAGCATCAAGCGCGCGCTAAGTCAACGGCTCGTATTCCCTCAGCTAACTGCTCGTCGCAGGCAAGACAACATTGCGTGATCGTTGTCCGTATGTTACGATAAAGAAGGTCGGTAGGATCAGTTGTTACAGTGGACTACGGCAAACGCTTTTTTGTGAGACTGATTGACTATTGCGAAAGAGAACAGAAAGACGATATTGACGTGATTTATAGTATCCTCGGTATTCTGAAGCGGATCACCATCACCTATGCCGCGATGATGCGCACTGAGAGTGGAAGGAAACACCTGATTGGTGTTGAACTCAACGCGCTGGCCCCCATTGACTTTCCCGAAAAAACAGCGCGCATCGTTGAGTTAATTATCAGAAGCCATTATCCTGGGTTGACGTGGATGATGAGTGATGTCCCAGCCTGGTATTTCTAGCGCTGGATTGAAGTGAGCGAAGGGAGGGGGTGGCGTGGAGGAGACACAGACGATCCTGGTCGTGGAAGATGAGGTCACTTTGCGCGAGGCGCTGGTCTATAACCTGAACAAAGAAGGCTACACGGTCTTGCAGGCAGGCACCGGGCTGGAGGCGTTGGCGCTGGCTCGCGCGGAAGCGCCGGACGTAGTGATTCTGGACTTGATGCTGCCCGAACTCGATGGGCTGTCTGTCTGCCGCAGTTTGCGTCGCGATCCGGCGACAGCCGCCAGCGGCATCCTCATGCTGACCGCGCGCAGCGGCGAACTGGACAAAATTGTGGGGCTGGAAAGCGGCGCGGATGATTACCTCACCAAGCCGTTCAGCCTGGGAGAGATGCTGGCGCGCGTGCGCGCGCTTTTACGCCGCACCCGCAACAGCGCGCCGCGCGATACCCTGGAAGCTGGCAACCTGGTTCTTGACCTGATTGCGCGCCGGGCCATGCGCAACGGCGTGGACCTGCCGCTGAAGCCTAAGGAATTCAGCCTGCTGGCCGAGTTGATGCGCCACCGCGGCGCGGTCCTCTCGCGCGATCTCTTGCTCAACCATGTCTGGGGCCAAGATTTCTTCGGCGACGATCGCACCGTGGATGTACACGTGCGCTGGCTGCGTGAAAAGATCGAAGATGACCCTGCACACCCTACCCACATCCAGACCGTACGCGGCCTGGGCTACCGCTTCGAGGCCTGAGCCTGATGAGCCTCACTGAAATTGG
>CAZEPA010000019.1:0-17391 GCA_964513955.1 uncultured Anaerolineae bacterium
ATATCAGCTTGATGCCTTCCTGGGCCTCGCCGGTGTGATGAATTTCGGTCAGGCGCCGCATCACACTGCCTTTGATTTCCCACGGGCAGGCCACACGCCGGCTCTCCATGTTGATTTCCGGCAAGCTGCTCACAAGGTCTGAAAGCGGTTCTTGCTGCGTCGCCAGGAATTCGAGCAGCTTGGCTGTCGCCATCAAGCCGTCGGTCACCGGTTGGAACTCTGGAAAGATGAAATTGCCCGCGCCGTCGGTTGCCAGAATAACGCCCGGCTCCTGTGCCGCAATCATCAGCGCATGGAGATCGGCGCGGGTGCGCGTCACCTTGCCCCCGTATTGGTCGGCCAGGCATTCGAACGCATGCGAGGCGTCAATCGGCAGCACGATGGTGCCAGATCCTTTGCTCTGTAGGGCCAGGGTTGCCATGAGCATGGCGGTCGTTGTGTCAGAAAGGCTGTGACCGTGATTGTCTACGAGGAAGATTTTCTCGCCGGCCACATCCAACAGCAGGCCCAAGTTGGTATTGAGCGCACCGGCAATGATGGCAAGCTGACGCAGATTTGCGTCAAATTCGTCCTGCTGCATGGCGATTTTCAGCGCATCCACGCGCGCGTTGAGCGGCACGACATCCACATTCAGTTTAGCCAAGAGGGGCGGCAAGACATCCGTGTTGGGCGAATGGGCATAGTCAACCACGACCTTGAAGCGAGCACGACGGATGGCGTCCACATTCAACGCCTGCATAAAGCCAGTGGCATAACGTTCCGTGACCAGGTTCGGGTACTCGATGCTGCCAATGTCGTCCATGTAGGCGCGGCGAAAATCTTCGCGGAAGTAGATGCGTTCGATATTGCGTTCGCTCTCTTTGCTCAGATTCAGGCCGTTGGCATCTATGAATCGTACATCAACTACCCGCTGATCATGAGGCGACAGGCGCACATGCACGCCGCCCAGCGCTTCGGTGACGCGGGTAAAGTAGCGCGCCACCGGTATCGGTACGTTGCCCAGGTCCCAGACGTTGACCCCAGACGAAGGCAAGCCGGAAATAATGGCGCGCTTCAACATGCGGGGGCTGCGGTGAGGATCGCGGTTGATGGTGACGTACGCGCCTTTGGGCAGCGTGGCGCCAAAGGCCGATCCAAGCCGCGCACAAAAATCAGGCGTTAGATCCACGTTGACGACGCCGGTCACGCCAAAACGGCCAAAAAGGATCCGACGCCCCTGGCTTCCCCAAATGATGGACGATTTGACCGTGGCGCCTGCCTCCACTTCTTTGCCCGGCCACAGTTTTACATTGCTGTGGATGACCGCACCTTGACCAATGACGCAGCCATCGCCAATCACGCTGCCTTCATAGAGCACGCTTTTGGCTTTCATGGTAGATTGGCGACAGACAATGGTGCCCCGCAGTTCGGCGCCTTCGCCAATGTAGCAGTTGCGCCAAACCAGGCTGCGATCCACCTGGGCGCGGTTGTCCACGATGGTGTAATCGCGAATCGAGGTGGGCCCGTGAATGACCGCTCCGCCTTTGATCTTGACCTCGTTGCCCAGGTAGATCGGGCCAATGAGTTGGGCGTCGGGCGCAATTTCGACATTGTCGCCGGTCCAGACGCCGCCGCCGTGGTAGTGACCAAGCGGCCCAAGCCGAACCTGTCCGGTCAGGACATCGGCGGAGGCGCGACGGTATTCGGTGAGGTTGCCGATGTCGCACCAATAGCCTTCAGCCACATAGCCATAGAGAGGCGCGCCCTTTTCGAGCAATAGTGGGAAGATGTCCTTGCTCCAGTCAACGCTGCGCCCTGGCTCAATCAGATCAAGGATGGAGGGATCGAACACGTAGATGCCGGTGTTGACTGTGTCAGAGATGACCTCGCCCCAACTTGGCTTCTCGTGCAGACGCGTGACGCGACCCTCATCGTCGGTCACAATGACGCCAAACTCTAGTGGGTTGGGCACGCGGTAAAGCACCATGGTGGCAAGGGCTTTTCGTTGGCGGTGCCATGCCACGATGCGCGGCAGGTCGAAGTCCGTCAAGGCGTCGCCGCTGATAACCAGGATGGGGTCTGCCTTGTCCAGTTGGGCGCTTGCGTTGCGTACGCTGCCAGCTGTGCCCAACGGCGCTTCTTCTATCGCGTATTGGATCTTGACACCGTAAGTCTGACCGTTGCCAAAATAGTCCTGAATGTAGTCGGCCATGTACTGCAACGTCACCACCACATCCGTATAGCCGTGGCGCTTGAGCAATTCCAAGATGTGCTGCATGACCGGCTTGTTCACCACAGGCACCATCGGTTTCGGGCGGCCGACCGTCAAAGGCCGCAAACGAGAGCCTTCTCCCCCTGCCATTACCACGGCATTCATAGCACTACCTCCGGTTCCACCGACCTACCCCAAGCCCCCATGAGCAGCCGGTCGCACAATAAACCTGGATAGATCATCGCAGGGAGACCCCATCGTCCAAGCGTAGGAAGACAAACGCCATGGAGCCAATCATCAAAGCATGGTTGACGTTGGCCCGCAGGTCGGTTAAAATAGAGTCGCCATACGGCTTGGTTACGTATACTGGCATGTCGTTCTTGATCTCACTGGAGTTATTCATGCCTGCATCCGATCTTCGACATTTTGACCTGGAGACACTGCGTGCGCTGCGGCAGCAGCAGCGCGATAACCTGGCTTTCCTACTGCAAACAGCCGCCCTCGTCGGGGGCGAAGAATTCGCAAGCCTGGAATTGCGCAATCAGCTGCGTTACGTACGCATACACATCAGCGAGCTCGAATCAGAGATCGCCCGGCGAGAAGCAGATGAAGCGCCCGCCGCGACGTCCGTCCGCCCGCCCGCCGCGCCAGTGTCTGCGCAGCTGCGCCGCCTCCTCGAGGCTGCGTTCACCGCCGATGAGTTTGAAATTTTCTGCTTCGATCATTACCGCCCTGTCTACAGCCAGTTTGTTTCTGCCATGAGCCAGACCCAGCGTATTCAGCGCCTGATCCAGCATGTCGAAGGAAAGCCCGCGCAGGTGCAGAATCTTCTCAACCTCATACGCGACGCCAATTCCGCGGCGTACATGGCAACCATGACGCCGTAGGATGCCCAGCGCCTATAGATTGAAGCGTACGTGCAAGATATCGCCATCCTTCACGACATAATCACGGCCTTCCAGGCGGAACTTACCGACCCGACGCGCTTCAGGAATGGAGCCAGTGGCGACCAAATCCTGATAGGATACCACCTCGGCGCGAATAAAACCTTTGGCCAGGTCCGAATGGATCACGCCCGCAGCTTCAACCGCCGGCGCGCCGCGCCTGACGGTCCAGGCGCGCACCTCATCCTCGCCCACGGTGAAGAATGACTGCACGCCGAGCAGATCATAGCTGGCGCGGATGACGCGATCCAACCCTGGCTCGCTCAGTCCAAATTCTTCCAGAAAGACGGCTGCATCCGCCACATCCATCTGGGCCAGCTCCATCTCCAATTTACCGCGCAGCTGCAACAAAATGGCCCGGCTCAGATGAGCGGCGAGCTGCTGCTCTGCTCCCGTGTTATCAGCATCATCATTGACATTGAGCACGACCACCATCGGCTTCAGGCTGAGCAGGCCGTAACTGCGCAGCAGCCGTTCTTCATCACTCGTTAAATCAATGTCGCGGAGAGGTTTTTGCTCTTCCAGGTGCGCATACAGTCGCTCCATGAGCGGAAGCTCCATCGGCTGTTCGCTCCGTGTGCGCTCTTTGCGCAGGCGCTCCAGGCGTTTCTCGATGACCGCCATGTCGGATAAAATCAGCTCCGTCTCCATGGCCTCGTAGTCGCGCCGCGGGTTGACCGTGCCATTTGGGTGCGGCACCGACAGATTGGTGAACGCACGCACAACGTGCAGCAAGGCGTCATTGCCACTGAGCTCATTGAGCAAGCGACCGCTCAATGCGCTGCCTTTGTTACTGCCGCCTTCGATCCCCGCCACGTCTTTGAACTGCACTTGGGCATAGACAGTTTTGCGCGGCTTATACATGGCGCTCAGCGTGTCGACGCGCGTATCTGGGACGCTAACAGCCCCCATGTTGACGCTGAACGTGCCGGCGTGAAAGGCGCCTGTTTCGGCCTGTCCACGCGTCAAGGCGTTGAAAATGGTTGTCTTGCCGCTGCTTGGTAACCCAATGATGCCGATATTCATCGTGTAAGAGTCTCGTTATGATCGTTATATGATACGGTAAGCAGGTGCGAGCGGCGCCTCGTTTCTTGACCGGAAAGCGCAGTCTCTCCCTGCTCGCCGCATGGATGTAATTTTGCACGTAGTTTCACTGAGTGTAGCACAACTTGCACATTCGCCCAAAGACTCAACAGTAGTGCAGGTGCTTTGACAGGCTTCCCGATACCAGTATACTTGGGCCTGGGCTGCGCCTCGCCAACGGGCAGCCGCAGCCTAGATACGCACCTCCGGGAGAATACCATTTGGCCCTGGCGATTGAAACACATAGCTTGAGTAAACGCTACCCAGAGACCAACCGCATGTGGCGCTGGCTGCGTCAGCGTTCATCCGTGATGCCGGAAGCAGTCAGCCACATCAACCTGGACGTCCAGGAAGGCGAGCTGTTCGGCCTGCTTGGCCCCAATGGCGCAGGCAAGACCACCCTGGTCAAGCTGCTTTGCACGCTCATTTTGCCCACGAGCGGCAGCGCGCGCGTAGGCGGCTTTGACTTGGCGCAGTCTGATCGTGTGCGCGATCAGGTGGGCATGTCCACTGGCGATGAGCGCAGTTTTTACTGGCGCCTCAGCGGCCGCCAGAACCTGGAGTTCTTTGCCGCGTTGTGCAATCTGCCCCGTCATCAAATCGCCCCCCGCGTCGCCGAAGTGCTGGCGCAGTTGGGCTTGAGCGCGGTGGGCGATGCTTCGTTTCAGACCTATTCCAGCGGCATGCGCCAGCGATTGAGTATTGCCCGCGCCATTCTGCATCGCCCACGTATTCTGTTCTTGGATGAGCCAACCCGCAGCCTGGATCCGAATTCCACGCGCCAACTGCATGCGCTCATTCAGGATGAATTGCAGGCGCACGAGGGCATGACCATTTTTCTGACAACTCATCGCCTGGACGAAGCAGCCAAGCTGTGCCAGCGCGTCGGGATCATGCACAAGGGACGTCTGCAAGCGGTAGGCACCTTGCCCGACCTACGCGAATCGCTACAAGCGCGTCATCGTTATCATCTGGTTGTGGCCGATCTAACCCCCGCCCAGGTGGAACGTTTGAGCGAGCAGGCGCCGACACTGCGCCAGGAATCGGCGGACGATGGCATGGTGAACCTGGTGCTCACTGCGGCCGACGATCGCCTTCTTTCCGATTGCATCACGCGCATCATCATGGCGGGTGGACGCATTCGGAGCGTGCAGCATGAAGAAGTCTCCCTCGAAGAGCTATTCGTCACATTGACACAGGAACAAACCCATGAATAACCTGGCTCTGCGCCTACCGCCGGCGATTGGACAGCGTTTGGGCAAGGCTGGCTGGTTTCTACGCCGAGATTATACCATTGAGCTGAGCTACAAGCTGGCCTTCCTGCTGCAACTGGTCGGCATCTTTCTCAATGTCTTCATGTTCTATTTTTTGGCTCGCCTCGTGGACGGCGGCAACCAGCCGTCGTTGGCTGCTTACAACGGGGATTATTTCGCGTTTGTCTTGATCGGCGTGGCCTTCAGCCTCTATTTTACGGTTGCCATTTCTGGCTTCGCCAAAAACCTGCGTGATGCCCAGATCACCGGCACCCTGGAGGCGATGCTGCTCACGCCGACGGACCTGCCCACGATCATCATTTCCTCTTGCTTGTGGGATTATTTGTTCACCACGCTGCGAGTGTTGATCTATCTCCTGCTGGGGATGTTTGTCTTCGGCGCGGACTTGGGCAATGGCAACTATCTCGGCGCGCTGGTTGTGCTGATATTGACCATTGTGGCTTTCAGCGGCTTGGGCATCATGGCCGCTAGTTTCATCATGGTCACGAAGCGCGGCGACCCGGTGACCACCCTGGTCGGTGGAATTGGCCTTTTACTAGGCGGTGTTTACTACCCCGTCGAACTGCTGCCCTCATGGCTGCAATTTTGCGCCGCGCTCATTCCAGTCACCTACGCGCTGCGCGCCATGCGTCATGCGCTGCTCAACAACGCATCCTGGTCTGTTCTCCTGCCTGACATCGGCGCGCTGGTGATTTTCTGCGTGATCTTGGTGCCGCTCAGCCTCTTCACCTTCAAACAAGCCGTGCGGTGGGCTAAGATTGACGGCAGCCTGGCGCATTACTAGCGGCCAGTGGCGCCGCGCTGCCCAAATTCGACGTGTGAACTGGGCCGCGCGGCCGCGATCTGCTGCCTTACTCGCTTGCCGTCTCCGTTGTTGAGTTCACCAGGCGCAGCGCCGGGTCTCCCAACAGGTTGAATGTCTCCATCACATCGCGATAGGCTCTTCCATTATCCGGCATAGATTGCTTGGCGCGCATCATCGCTTCGCCGACGGTGGCGCCCTCCACGGTGAGCAGCTCGCGGTAAAACGCGTCGGCCAGCGGCTCCTGCTGCGCCGTAACCGACTCACTCGTGGGCACCAACGCGGCCACGATGCCTTTGTCTGGCGCGCGCAGCAGCACCTCACCCAACGAGTCGGCTGTCGGGTGATGGAAGAAGCCGGTCAGACAGGTCATAGTGACGAGCAGAGGCAAGCGCCCGCCGCTGCTGTTCAGTTTAGCCATGTCCGCACCCTGCAGCACTTTCTCCGCGCCCCAGACATCCAGACTGCCATGCCCCACGTAGTTGACCAAGCTGACGCCTTCGTTGAAGGCGTTGAGCACCGCGGCATGGGCATCAGGCGTCTGTCCAATGTACACCTTGTCAATCGTGTAGGTTCTGGACAGATAATCGGTGGCCAACGTGTCTGACATCTGCGTAAAAGCAGCGTCATCATCATCGGCCACAAGCAGCACGCGGCGACGCCAATCGCCGCTGGGGGGCGCTTTTTCGTACGCCAGGGTTTTCTTCACCATCGCTTGTAGTTGTTCCAGGTTCTGAGCAGGCAGACGGCCAATCGCCAGGCTGGGCCGATAGTCGTCCACGCCGCCGAAACTGACAAGCCAATTATCGCTGGCGGTCTCTCCCACATAAGTCGTGTCCAGGAGATAAGTGGGGAGTAGATTCTTGAACTTGCCGTTGAGGCGATCGCGGTAGTCGTAGCTGGCATCGCCCACCAAGAGGACGAAGCGGGGCGCAGGCGCCGGCCAGTTGTCGTAGGCGTAACGCAAGAAATCACGAATCGCGATGGGAGTAGGACGGCCATTGCCGAAGCTGTCAAAGACGTCGTCGCGGTTGGCAACCAGCACACGCAGACCATCGGCTTGCCGCTGCGCAACCAGGGGCTGGATGCCCGCGGCAAATTCGGCTGGCGTGATGACGATGTAATCCGCGCCGGCCGCTTCCTGCCGCAGGTCCTTGCCTTGCCAGGGCGTCACCGCGGCTGGCGCCAGCGCGCGCGCCGGCGACACGGCAAAATAACGCCGGCTGCTTGCGCCGTCGTCATGAAAACGCAGCGCAAAGCCGTCCTCATTCTTCGCCGTGGTGAACCCCGTGAGCAGCGTAGGCGTCAGCGGCTCACTCACATCCCACAGCAGCAGGTCGTCGGTGGCGAAGCCGGTCAGCTTGAAGTCGGCCTGGCCAGGCTCAGCCTGCCAGGCAATCTGATCGCCTACAACCGCCATCTTGCGCGGGTAGCTGATTTCCACCCAATCGAGCACGGCGCTGTCCACGACCGCGCCGGTATCGCCGGGCGCGGCAATGGTCACCGTATTGGCGCCCTCACGCAGCAGGCCGGTGCTGAGGGTGGCGCTGATGACGTGACGGCCCACGCCATCCCACGCTTCATCCGCCACCTGCTGATCGTTCAGCAGCAGGCGCACATGGTGATCCGGGTTGTCGTTGGTTTGCGTGCTTGCCCACAACGCGACGCGCAGCGTGCTGGAGATGTCCACCATCTGCTCGATGTGGATCGCCACCGTTGTGGTGATGGGCGCGCGCAGCTGCTGCCACTGCCAGTGTTCGCCGGCGGGCGGGCCTTTGGGCACATAGATCCGATCCTCTTCCGCGCGCACGGTGGCAACGGTCGCTGCGACGGGCGTCGCGGCCATCGCTTGCACTGCGCGTGAAACCAACTGCGGGCCGCTGGGCTTATCGCTGTCCGCCGATTGCACACGCAGCCAGTAGATCTCATAGTCGGCATAATCATCAGCCAGCCCTTGTCCGTAGAAAAAGAGCGCTTTGTCGGCGCCTTCGCCAAGCATGGTGAAAGGCACCGCGGTGTTGTTCCTGATAAGGGTCAGGCGATCAGCCGTGAATTCCTCAACGGTCAGGCCAGGAAGCTGCGCTCGCGTCAACCGGTATACGCCATCGCGTTCGATGCGAATCTTGTACACGCCGGCGCCTACGGCTGGCGGCGACGGCTGATTGCAGGCTGCCAACAGAAAGACCGTCGCCAGCGCCAGCATCAAGCTCAGTTGGTGTTTTCTGAACGGTGTGTGAACTGTCATGACGATGGATCGCTCTTGCTGCCGCTCTGTCGGCGCCAAAGGACAACGCCCAGGATTGCCAGGAGGCCGGCCCCCACAATTGCGCCGCCCCCCAGACACAAGAGCAATCCGGTGGCGGCGGTGTTGCGCGTCGCACCGTTTGCACCGGGTGTTGCTGTGGCGTCAGGGCGCACGCGGGGAGCTAACCGCGTGGGTGTGCCTGACAACGGCGCCTCTGCGGTTCCACCCGCAGGCTCAGCCGTGGGCGTTTCGTTGGGCAAGGTGGCCGTCGCGGAGAGGGTCCCCGTCGGAGTGAGTGTTGGTGTCTGTTGATCGGGCAAGAACGTGGCCGTCGGCGTGGCGGTGATGCCAGGCGGCGGGGTCAGTGTAACGCCAGCCGTCGGTGATGCCGCCGCCGTGGTGGGTGTAACACGAACAGGCGTGTTGGTGGCCGGAACCGCTGGCGTGGTCGGTATGGCTGTCGGTGGGATCGGTGTGTTAGTGGGCAGCGGGATCGGCGTATTCGTAGGCGGCGTCGTGGGCGTATTGGTCGCCGCGCCGATTGTGGGCGTGTTGGTCACGGCTTGCGTGGGAATGCGCGTCGCCGTCACGGTGGCGGTTGGCGTGGGTGTGGCTGTGAACTCCGATGTCGGCGTCAGCGTTGGCGTGGGGGTGTTGGTCGCATCGGCCGGCACGGTGGGAGTCGCCGTCGGCGTGCCCTGGAAGTAGGTGGGAGCTTCGGTCCGATGGAAGATCGGTTGACCGTTGGCATTGAACTCAACCAGCCAATAGTAATAAGCGGTGCCGGGGGTAAGACCTGGCTTATCATCGGTGCAGGTGTAGGTTGCGCCGCTAATGCCGCTGCCCTGCGGCGGCCGTTCACAGACAGTGACAGCCGGCTCCGCCTCTTGGGGTGATGTGTTGCGGTACAGCTTGAAGTTGTAGATATCGGTTTCGGTCTCTGTGACCCAAGTGACCAGGATGGTGTTGCCCTGGGTAACGGCCGTAAACGATGAGAGGGTGACGCTGGATGGCCCAGCCGCGAAAGCTGGCGCCGCCGCAAAAACGATGACAACACACAGCAGTCCGAACAACGACCAGAACACCATTGGCGTGCGTTGGTTTGCCGCAGATCTGAGAAGGCGGTGATTCATCACGGTAAGTTAGACCTCAACAAAGATGGTTATGACCTTCGCGCAAATAAATGCACAACAATCCGCCCTGGAGCAGCCAGTAGGCGGCGCAACCAGAATCCCAAACGAGTTGATCTGGCGCCGAAGACGCGACGACGCAGGCGTTCGCTTCGGGCCAGCAGGGCAACCTCGATGTGCGATAGGTGCCCGACCACCCGGTTGAACAGCGGCCAGTAGCCGGTGGTCAGGCTAACCTGGCGGCCGCCGGGCTTGTACACGGCTACCACGCGGCCGATGAGTTGACTGGCGTCCCACGGGTGATCGCGCAGGGGCGAGCGATCACCGCGTGTTTGCAGCCGCCAGGTTCCTGGCGCCGGCGCGGGGGGGGCCAGCAGCCGGTGCGTGTAAAAATGACCATTCTCGTCGAACAGGAGAATGTCGCCAACGTGCAGGTCGGTCGGCTTGGCAGCCTGCAGCTCGACCTCATCGCCAATTTCGATCAACGGCGCCATGCATTCGCCTACGACCTCGAAGCGCAGTTGACCATCGTGAGCTAGATGATCGCGCAGCAGGTCAAGCGCGAGTTCTCGCCTACGTTCTGGATCTGAGGTCATATTCGAATCGCCATCCTTTTTCGCTTACTTGCGGAACGAGGGCAGGTAGACCTGCTTCTGCCAATCAACCGTCACATCGTAAGCAAATGGCCCGGGAGCGCCTTGCGCAGTAACACGCATATAGTATCGCCCGGTGTTGGGCGCTGTCCACAAGAGACCTGACCACCGCACGCCGGCGATGAAATCGTTATTTTGGCCCAACTGCCCACCGTTGGGCCCGAAAAGGGTCAGCACCGTGTCGCCGCTGCCGGTCAATTGACCAGTGTGAAGGAAGTAGCGCTGATTGGCCTGCGCATCGAACCAGATCCAGTCTACATCGGCGTTCGTGTGCAGCGTGTGGCGCATGGGCAGGCCGATGCCGGGAAGGGCGGCGGCGGTGCCTTGCGTGTCATCGGCCTCATAGCGATCGGCCAGGAGCACATCGAGCCGGACACGGGCGCTGTTGTTGCTGATATCTGGCTCGGTCCAGTGATTGCGCAGCGTGGCTGTGGTCATGATGGGCGTCTGGCTGGCGGTGATAGCCGGATTGACCTGCGCCTGCACGGTGATGATGCCGGTCGCGCCGATGGGGATGGCAGGAATGTCCCAGATATAGGTGGAGCCCGCGCGCAAGGAGATGGCAGGCCCGCTGAAGCTGTAGTTGGCGCCGATCAGGCCCGCCGGCAGCGTGAAGTTGAGAGTGGCGTTGGCAGCGGCCACGCTGCCGTTGTTGGCGTAGCGAATCTGGTACGTCACCGCGCTGCCGATCCCAACAACATCGCCTGGCGTGCTGCTGAGGCTGACCCGCAGTTCCTGCGGCGACGCCGGCGCGACAAAGCGCAAGGCAGGGTCTCCGAACATCATGAAGGTTTGCACCAGGTCAGGGAAACCACCCTGTGCCGCCAGGTTCAAACGGCCCACCGTCACGGCGCCGCCGAAGAATTTGATCCCATTGCTGTTGATGGCGTTGAAGAAGCCTTTGTGCAGGACGTCATGCCCGTTCACAACGCCCAGTCCCGTGGGCGCCCAGTGAGCTACGGTGCCGCCGTTGGCATACTCCAGCATGGTCTCGGCCAGGCTTGGCCGATTGGGCCAGTCGAAGTAGCCATCCAGGCAGTCCATGGAGAGGCCGATCGTCAGGCGGTCGAGATTGTTGAGCAACGGAATGTCTTCGGTCGTCCACAGATTCTCAGCCCATTTGTCAATGGTGGCATGGCCGACATAGTTGGTAAACAGCGCGCCATTGTTGATGGCGGCAGCCACAGCGTCACGCGCTTGCGGAATCGTGGGGTAGCGCCACGAGTCCGGCGGCCGGTTGGGATAGGGATCGTAGTAGACGCGATCAATGGCGTACCAGTTGGGGATTGAATCGTCAATGACGCTTTGGATGATCTGCTCGAAGTTGCCGGCTGGATCAGGCGCGCCCGTGGCGCTCAAGTAGTTGTCCGCTACGAACAGGTTGTGCTGGCGCCAGTCGGCGGGCGGTGTTGTGCGCTCATAGCCGATGGTTTTGTTCACCATGGTCGAGACCTGGGCCGCTGTCTGCGCCGGCATCCGTCCGATGTAAAGATCAGGCAGGATGTCGTTTCCGCTCACGGTGACGAACTCGTTGTCAACGGCAACTTCGCCTGTGTAAGGGTCAATGACAAGATTGAAGGTGGGGACATAGGTCTGTTCCCACGGGCCGTAATAGGTTTGATTGTACCCCATCGGGTTGAAATTGGCATCTCCGACCAGCAGCACAAAGCTAGGCGCCGGGCCTGCCCATTGATGATAGGCATAGTCAATGAAATTCTTGATCGCCTGGGGATCGAGCACCCCTGCGTTGAACTGATCGTACAGCCAGGCCACATCAACGACTTTGACGGCCATGCCCTGGCTGGTGCGCAATTGGGCCAGCGGCTGCACCGCGTTCATGAAGTTGGCATGCGCAATGATCAAATAGTCCGCGCGTTGATTGGTCGCGCGCAGGTCCATCGTTGGGCCGGTGTAACGTTGAATGGCCGTTGGGGTGCGCAGCGCGTTATCGCCCACCGCGTAGAAGCGTGTGCTGGGGCCGGCGGTGTCCTGCAAGACGAGCTGTCCGCCGTTCAATTGACTGTTGAGCAGCCGCACGGGGCTGCTGGGGTTGGTGATGTCGAAAGCGCGCGCCGGCGTGGTGAATCCACCAATGCTGAAGCGCCAGGCGTCGGCGGTTGTGGGGCTAAAATAGAGCTCGCCGTTTTCCGCGGCGTAGAGCCGGTCGTAGGTAATCTCAACCCAATCGAGGTAATAAATGTCGTATGCGTACTGTGTGCCCATGTCAAAGACGGCGCGCAGCGAGAGCGTATTGGCGCCAGGCAACAGATTGCCGCTCGCCGTTGTGCCGGCCAATTCGATGGGGTCACGACCGTTCCACTGGCGTTCGTCCACGATGGCAGACGTGTCGTTCAGGTAGGCGCGCACGTGATGATCGGGATTTTGGGCATAGTCGGTATTCGAAGCCATGGCCACGCGCACCCCGACGGGCTGCGTTTGGACGGCGACGCCGGGTAGGGACAGAGAAAGCGTCGCGGTCACCTGGGTCGCGCTAGGATTATCGTATAGGGTGTATTTTTGCCACCACCACGTTTTGTTTGGACGCAGGTGCTGCGTCCAGCGCCATTCCTGCGCTTCCTGGTGGGAGGTATCACGGAAGCTAGTTGGCGTGGACGCATTGCCTGGCGTGACATCGCGCGTCGTCATGCGCGGGCCGGCCGGCCCGTCCACATCCAGCCAGTAGACGTTGGTGGTGGTGTAATAGCTGTTCCAACCCTTGCCATAGAACTCAATGTAGTCGTTGGGATCAAAACGCCCGTCGGTTTCACCGGCCACGTAGATCGCAACCGCGGCGCCTTGATTGCTAAGCGCAAACTGCTGCGGATTGACGCTGTTGGGGTTGAGCCCAGCGGCTGCCAGCGCGCCATAGCTCACACGATAGAGGCCATCCGTGTTGACGCTGATTCGAAACTCACCTGCCGTCGGCGCCGCTGGGATAGCGACCATGCGCTGCGCATCGGTTGAGCGTTGGCGCCAGGCCGTCGCGCTGTCATAATTGAGCACGGCGCTGCGCAGCATGGACTCCATGTAAGGCGACTCAGCCTCGGGCGCTGCTGGCGCCTGCGCGGCGCCGTCAGGGTAGCTAAAACGCAGGGCCACTTGCAGGTGTTGGTAAAAAGTCACCGCGCCCGTCGTCAGGTTAGCCTGGAAGGGGAAAAGCTGAACTGACACCACGCGCTGATCCCGCACATTGGCCGCTTCACCCACATGAACGAGCTGTGCGGGGAAGAGGTCGCTGCCGGATGGGGCGCGGTTGGATTCGTAAACGAGAATCGGCTTGGAAGGCAGGCCGCTCGCATCGGCCGCCGCCATGGCCGCCGGATCTTCATCGGGCGTTACCTGGCGGGGCGTTGGGAGTAGATTCAGGTGCTCGGACAAGATCCGACCATCGCTGGCCATCACCTCGGCCGTGACCGAAGCTCCTGGTGGAATCGCAATCAAGCTGGCCTGCATCGGCAGCTGAGGCTGACCTGGTTCCTGAGTCATGGCGTAATCGGCCACTTGGATGGTGTCAAAGTCACCCTGGGCTGTCTTCATCTGACTCACTTGATAGGCGGGCGTGTCGAGCGCCAGGAGAATGGCTGTATCCGACGTGCTGAGGACGCGCATAGTGGCCGGCGCCAGTTCGGCCGAATCCTCGGCGCTGCGCCGAGTCGTTGCGGAGACGGTTGATGGGAGCGGTGCTGCATTGCTAAAGGTGGGCAGGAGCAACGAAGCGATCAGAGCGATCATCGGAACTGGTTTCATGGTCGGACGCCTCCACAGAGTTGATGCTGGCGGCTTCCTTCCCCAAGTCCTCCCCAGAACTTGCGCCGCAACTATATCACAGTATCTAAACCTTGTCAATCACGAAATTGGGGCGGGTGCATTTAAACTGGGGGCGGGTCGGGCGTCAGGCGATTGAAATGCACTCACAGACTGGGCCGAACTCAGGGGAAAGGCCCGGGCAATGACACGAGCCAGTGGTGGATGCAAAGGGAGTCGCGATAACCACAGCCGCCTCGGGGGTCACGTGCGACGTGCATCAGGTGCACGCCGCACGTGAAAACCCCACAGAGGCATTAACCGCCGCTACTGGCTCCAACCGTAATCAGTCGCCGTGGCGATGATGTCGGCAATCGAGATGACGCCGTCATTGGTGACATCATAGCGGCGAACGTAGCCGCCTTGTCCGCTGGTCGTGTTCCAGTGTCCAGACACTGTCTGGATATCTACGATGTTGACGCGGTTATCACAGTTGATGTCAGTGGTGCGGCACAGGGGGACAAGAGACGTGGCCGGATCGCCGATCAAGCCGAAGGTATAGAGCAGGTCCTGGTTATAGTTGGGACTGCCCGTGAAGAGGTTGATTTTGGCCGCAGTGACAACGGGTCCGGTCTGCAGCACATGATTGTTCACGATGGCGTTGTAGAAGCCGCGATGCAGATAATCATGCCCGGTGGCGATGCCCAGGCCCGACGGTGAAAAGTGCGCAATCGTACCACCGTTTGCGAAGGTCAGGAATTTTTCCGCCATGCTGGGCTTGTTGGGATAGTCGAAATATCCATCCAGACAGTCGAGTGAAATCAGGAAGGGTAATTGGCCGCCGTTGGTCAGCGTTAGTGTGTCATCATTGGTCCACTGCTGATCAACGACTGTGTTGCCCCAGTAGTCAAGGAAAGCGTGACCGACGTAATTGCCAATCACCAATCCCTGGCTCCATTTGGTGCGAATGGCTGCACGCGCCGAATCTACCGTGTTGTAATAAGGATCAACCGGATTGATCAGCGCCGGGTTGTAGTAAACCTTGCGAATGTCCCACGCCGGGGAGGCAAGATAGGAATGGATGACCGCTTCGCTGACCGCTTCGAAGTTGCCGGCATCATCGGTGTTGTCAGCGACGAACAAAATGTCATTTTGCCAGGCGCCGCGTACCGGGTTAACCTCGTAGTTGATAATCTTGTTGACTGTGTTGGTCAGGTCATTCGTGGAACTGACCGGAAGGCGGCCGATGAAGATGTCGAGCAGCGCATCACCGCCGCTGACCGTGGCGAAGTAGGCATCCGCAGCCGATTCGCCCTGGTACGGGTCAACGATCAAATCAATCGTAGGCACATACACGGGCTGCTGCGGACCGTACCCATTTGGATAAGGGTTCGTGTTGTGACCGAGCGGGTTGAAGTTAGAACCGCCGACCAGCAGCGTGTAGGCAGGTGCAGGCGCCGCCCATGACGAATAGGCATAGCTAAGGAAGGTGTGGATCGCTTCTGCGTCCAAAATGCCGGCGTTGAACTGATCGTATATCCAGTTGATGTCAGCAACCACCACGTGATACCCTTGCGACTGGCGATAGGCGATCAATGGCTGCAGCGTCGCAGTGAAGGTCGGATGCGTGATGAAGATGTAGTCAGCCTGATTGGCGGTGCTGCGCAGATTGATGGGAGCCGCCGTGAAGACAGAAGTCGTGACTGGACTGCGCACCGCGCTGGCGCCTACAGCCAGGAAGCGTTGATTAGGCATTGTCGTGTCCTGAATCGAGAAGGTGCCAACCCCGGCTACGCCACGCGTCATTCGCACCGGTGTTTGTGGGTTAGTAATGTCGAACACCTGGACGCCTGGATTGGTCACGCCAGAGATAACGAAGCGCCAGGTCCCTGCCGTCTCTTTGCTAAACACCAGCTCTTGATTGACCGCCGCATAGGTGCGGTAATAAGTTGCATCTATCCACTTCAAATAGGTCCAGTCGACGCGCGCATTCGCTGGGCGGCCCACGTCAGAGACGATGCTTTCCAGGGTCATGGTGTTGTCGCCAGTGACCAGATTGGCCTGGTTGATGTCCCCGGACAGGTCAATCAGGGTGCGTCCATCCCAGAAGGAATTGATGATGGGCGTACCGGAGCCATTGATATACACTTTGTTGTGATGTTCGGGGTTGTACTCAGGCCACGAATAGCGGCCGCCGATACGCAAGGAGATAGTGGCGGTCAACGGTACGCTTGCCGCCGCAGGCAGGTTAAAGGTGTAGGTGCGTGAGCCGCTGGGATAGTTGACTTGGAACTGATCCCACCACCATGCTTGCCAGGGTATCATGTGCTGTGACCAGCGCCAGTTTTCCTGTGAGGTGCGCAGTGTGGTCTTGAAAGAGGTTGGTACGCTCGCGCCTGCGGGTAGGGCAGACCGAGTAGCCATCGTCAAGCCTGGGGTCGCACTGTTGAAGCGCAGCCAATAAATGTTATCCAGGGTGTAATAGGTTAAATCAAGCGCCTGACCGTAGAAGTAGATTGCCTCGCCTGCATCGAGGAAGCCATTGCTGTTGCTGTCGCTGACGTAAAACGCCACATCACTGCCCTTGTTCGAGACCAAGAAGTTGCTGATCGGCCATTGACTGATGTTACTGTAGCCGAGTCCGATCAAGTCCTCATAAGTCATGCGGTACATTCCATTTTCACGCACCACCATGCGTACATCGCCCGTGGCCGGCACGAAGTTCGGCAGGCTCGGGGGCGACGGCGGGGTGCGCCATGTGCGGGCCTGGGCGTAGTTCAGCACGCTGGCCGCCAAGGTGGACTCAAAATAGGGATCTGGGCGCGCATCGCTGGCCGGTTGAGCGCCTTCGAAGCTGATCACGACGCGGGCGTGCGTGAGCCAGGCTATCTCGCCGCGCACGGGGTTATAGCGCACAGGGTAGAATTCGACGTTGATCAGCCCCTGGTCGCGTAGGCGGGCGGTCTCACCCAGGCGCACGGGCGCGTCTGGGTTCCAGGCATCCAGCGCGTACGCGGCGGCGTCGCGTTCGACGATGGGAACGACCGCCGCGCCTTCTTCCACATGGGTTTGATCGGCAAAATCGAAACGCGGGGCCGGCGCCGCCGGGTTGACGACAGTCTGCGTCTGCCATGCGGCATCACTGAGCGCGATGTGCGCGGTTGCGCCAGGAGGTAAAGCCACCATACGCGAGGTGACCGGAAGTTGTGGATACCCAGGTCTTGCTGTGGCGCCAAACTCGGTTCCCATAGAAACACTGGTGTAGGTAACGCTATCCATCTGCACGGCCGCTAATATGGGTTGTGAGAAATGGAGATCGAGCACC
>CAZEPA010000020.1:0-17388 GCA_964513955.1 uncultured Anaerolineae bacterium
CCCAGGCGGTGCAGGGTGGGCGCGCGGTTGAGCAGCACAGGCCGATCACGCGTTACCTCTTCCAGCACGTCCCATACTTCGGGGCTGAGGCGGTCCACCAACCGCTTGGCGCTCTTGATATTGTGCGCGTAGTTGGCTTCCACCAGCTTGCGCATGACGAAGGGCTTGAACAGCTCCAGCGCCATCTTCTTCGGTAGGCCGCACTGATGCAGAGCCAGCGTGGGGCCGATCACGATGACGGAGCGGCCGGAGTAGTCTACACGCTTGCCCAGCAAGTTACGACGGAAGCGCCCCTGCTTGCCCTTGAGCATGTCGCTCAGACTCTTCAGCTTGCGCTTGCCGCTGCGACTGACGGCGCGGCCGCGACGGCCGTTGTCAATCAGGCTGTCTACCGCCTCTTGCAGCATGCGCTTCTCGTTGCGCACGATCACATCGGGCGCGCCCAATTCCAGCAGCCGGCGCAGGCGGTTGTTGCGGTTGATCACGCGGCGATACAGATCATTCAGGTCGCTGGTTGCAAAGCGTCCGCCATCCAACTGCACCATCGGCCGCAGGTCAGGCGGGATCACGGGCAACACAGTCAGAATCATCCATTCTGGCCGATTTCCCGACTTGCGGAACGATTCGACCACACGCAGACGCTTGGCCGCTTTCTTGCGGCGCTGCTTCGACTTACTGATGCGAATCTCATGCCGCAGTTCCTTGGCCATCTTGTTCAGGTCAATGCGCGCAATAACATCCCGAATGGCTTCCGCGCCCATCGCGGCCTCGAACAGACTGCTCCAACGCTCCTGAAGTTCACGATAGCGCGTTTCGGTCAGCAGATCCAGTTCTTTGATGCTCTTGATCTCAGCCACATCTGCGTCATGGGTGACGCGCAGTTTTTCCTTCTCGCGCTCCACGTCGCGACGCTGACCTTCGCTTTTTTCCGCCACTTCATGGCGGAAGCGGTCGCGTCGCGTCGCGGCCTGCAAACCAATCTGCGCCTTGTCTTGGTTGCCAGACTCCTGCAGCTCATTCAGGCGCTTCTGCATGCTGTCATTCAACCGCGTCAACGACTGACGGTCAATGGTCTCGCCAGCGGCGATCAAAGGATCGCTCAGCCAGGGCAATTGCACGGCCGCGGCGGCCGCTTTACCAATCTGTCCTTCGAGTTGACGCTGAATTTGACCGGCGGTGCTCATGGCCTCATTCGCTTTGCGCGACATCTCGTCATCTACGTCGCCCACGCGCCGCGCCTCTTCCGCGTCCAGGCGGGACAGCGCATCGGCCAGGCGGTGTTCGTAATCGGCCAGCTTCGTCTGCACGTCATTTTCCATGCGCTGCAGTTTGAGATTCAGATCTCGGTCGCGACGCTGCACCATGCGCGCGCGCGCCTCTTCGTCAACTCGCGTAATGATAAATTGCGCAAAGTAGAGCACGCGCTCCAGGTTGCGCGGCGAGATGTTCAGCAGGAGACCCAGGCGGCTGGGAACCCCTTTGACATACCAGATATGGCTCACGGGCGAAGCCAGCTCGATGTGACCCATACGCTCGCGGCGCACGCGGCTGGGCAGCACTTCAACGCCGCACTTGTCGCACTTGATGCCCTTGTAGCGTACGCGCTTATACTTGCCGCAGTAACATTCCCAGTCCTTCGTCGGACCAAAAATCTTTTCACAGAACAAACCGTCACGTTCGGGCCGCAGCGTCCGGTAGTTGATCGTCTCTGGCTTCAGAACTTCCCCATGGGACCAGGAGCGAATCTGCTCCGGCGACGCCAGACTGATCCGAATCGCATCAAAATCGTTTACTTCCACGGTGTCCCCCTATCGAAATGCGGAACGATGAATGTCGCGTGCCAACCTGTTCGCTCAGCGCGCGGCCTTCAGCATTTCTTAGTCGCGTCCGGCCATTGGCCCCGGCAAACTTAGGCTAAATCCCAGCTTGGGCAGACGCTCGTCGGTGTCTTCCTTACCAAACTGGATGACCTCGTCCTTCTCGTTGATGACTTCAACAGCCAGGCCGAGAGATTGCAGCTCTTTCACCAGCACGCGGAACGATTCCGGAACGCCTGGCGCGGCAATAGGCTCGCCCTTAACGATGGATTCATACGTCTTGACGCGCCCGGTCACATCGTCAGACTTGACAGTGAGCATCTCCTGCAAGATATGGGCCGCGCCGTAGGCTTCCAGCGCCCACACTTCCATTTCACCAAATCGCTGACCGCCAAACTGCGCCTTGCCGCCCAGCGGCTGCTGGGTCACCAGGGAGTATGGGCCGGTCGAGCGGGCATGAACTTTGTCTTCAACCAAGTGCGCCAACTTGAGCATGTAGATGATGCCTACCGTCACTGGGCGGTCGAATCGTTCACCGGTGCGACCATCGCGCACCACCAGTTTACCGGTTGTCGGCACGGGCCAGCCAACTTTGAGGCTGATCTTCTCAGCGGCCTCCAGCAGCGCCAGGTCGCTCAACGCCAGGGTCTCCTGAACGGCGTCCGGGTCGTAGTATTTGATCCATTCGTGCAAACAGGTGTCAATGGCCAGGCTATCTGCGCGGTCGCGATCCTCGCGGTGATACGGCGCGTCTTCAAACACCAGCATCGCGTCCGGATCATAACTGCGATCTACCAGCCATTCGCGCAGGTTCGCGCGACGGGCATACGTCTTATCCCGAAAAATCTGTTCAGGGTCGTAGCCGCGGCCGGACAGGAAATCAATCAGAAAACGCGTACGAGCATCGGCGTCATCTTCGATCTCGTCCGCAGGAATGCCCTGCGCGGCCACCCACGCCCACGCGCGCTGCGAGGCGTCGCTCCAGGCCAGGTCAATCAACCACGCGCGCGCCAACTCGGCCTCGATCTCGCGCTCTTTCGCGCCGTCGAACACGGGCGTATTGGTGCGGAAGCCCAATCGTTCAGCCGCGTAGCCCAGGTGCGTTTCCAGCACCTGACCGATGTTCATGCGTGCAGGCACGCCAAGTGGGTTGAGAATGATGTCCACCGGCGTTCCATCTTCGAGATACGGCATGTCTTCCACCGGCACGATCTTGGAGATGACGCCCTTATTGCCATGGCGGCCGGCCATCTTGTCGCCTTCCATGATCTTGCGGCGCTGCGCCACGCTGACGCGCACCATCTTTTCCACGCCGGCCGGTAGGTCACGGTAGTCATCGCGGCCAAAGACCTTGATGTCCACAATTTTACCTTTTTCGCCGTGCGGCAAACGCAATGAAGAGTCCTTGACCTCGCGCGCCTTTTCGCCAAAGATCGCGCGCAGCAGTTTCTCTTCGGGAGTCAATTCAGTTTCACCCTTGGGTGTGATCTTGCCAACCAAAATGTCGCCGGGGCCTACTTCCGCGCCAATGCGAATCACGCCTTCCTCGTCCAGGTCTTTCAAGGCATCTTCGCCCACGTTGGGAATGTCGCGAGTAATTTCCTCAGGCCCCAACTTCGTGTCGCGCGCTTCCACCTCGTGTTTCTCGATGTGAATGGAGCTGTACTTGTCTTCCATGACCATGCGTTCGCTGATCAGGATGGCGTCCTCATAGTTGCCGCCGTCCCAACTCATGAAAGCCACCAGCACGTTCTGCCCCAGGGCCAATTCACCGACCTCAGTGGAACTGGAATCGGCCAAAACCGTACCCTTGCGCACCCATTGGCCCTTGCGCACAACCGGCCGCTGATCAATACAGGTAGACTGATTGGAGCGGTTGAACTTGCGCAGCGAATAGACGCGACGGGAGCCGTCTTCCTCCAGGATTGTTACATCACGCCCGGTGACGCTGGCAACTTCACCCGGCGCCCGCGCCACCACCACCTGGCCGGAGTCCACGGCTGCCTGGTATTCCATACCCGTACCGACAATCGGCGCTTCCGGGCGCAGCAGCGGCACGGCCTGACGCTGCATGTTTGATCCCATCAACGCGCGATTGGCGTCGTCGTGTTCGAGGAACGGAATCAACGCCGCGGACACACTGACGCTCTGCTTGGGCGACACGTCCATCAGCTCGATGCGTTCTGGTGTTTCAAACAAGAAGTCCTTGCTGTGGCGCGCAGACGCACGTGGGTTTTGAAACTCACCGCGACTGTTCAGCGCCGCGCTGGCCTGCGCGATCGAGGAATCCTCTTCCTCATCCGCCGTGGCGTACATGACCTCCGTCGTCGCGTGTGTCTTGACACGCACTTCCGCGTAGGCGTCGCTGTAGGTGGCAATCAATGCGGCCAGCTCTGGACTAATCTCCGTGTCCGGTTCGGCAATCACCTCTTTGGTGGTTGGATCCACCAATCGTTCGCGCAACGTGCGGCCCACCAGGCGGTCTGCACTGTTGACCACCGTGCTGATGACCCTCCGGTAAGGCGTCTCAATGAAGCCGTACTCGTTGACGCGGGCGAATGTGGCCATCGAACCAATCAACCCGATGTTGGGGCCTTCTGGCGTTTCGATGGGACAAATGCGGCCATAATGGCTGTGATGCACGTCGCGCACGTCGAAACCGGCGCGTTCACGGCGTAGTCCACCTGGCCCCAGGGCGCTCAGGCGGCGCTTGTGCGTCAATTCGGCCAGCGGGTTAGTCTGATCCATGAACTGGCTGAGCTGGCTGCCGCCAAAAAACTCACGCGTCGCGGCCACTACCGGCCGGATGTTGACCAGAGCCAGGGGGGTGATCTGCTCAGGGTCGCGCGTGCTCATGCGCTCGCGCACCACTCGCTCCATGCGCAGCAGGCCGATGCGCAGCTGGTTTTGGATCAGCTCGCCAACTGTCTTTACACGCCGATTGCCCAGGTGATCAATATCGTCTTCAGCATACACCCCATTGTTGACCTGGATGATCCGCTTGATCACAGCTACCAGGTCTTCTTTGGTCAGGATGCGGGTTGCCAACGGCACATGGGTTTCGGCGCCCAGGCGCTTATTGAGCTTATAGCGTCCCACTTTGCCCAGGTCATAGCGTCGCGGCACAAACAGCAGGTTCTGCATGAAACTGCGCGCATTGTCTTCGGTGGGCGGGTCGCCAGGGCGCAGTTTTTTGTAGAATTCCAGCAGCGCATCGCGCACGCCTTTTTCTGCATCTGCCCGATTTGGGGTCGAGGTTGGATCGCGTTCCAGGGTGGCGTTGATATACGGATGATCGGGCACCGTGTCCACGTCTTGGAACAGTTCATAGATCTCTTCATCGCTGCCAAAGCCAATGGAGCGCAGCAGGATCGTTACCGGCAGCTTGCGCTTGCGATCAACTTTGACCGAAATCACATCGCGCTTGCTGGTTTCGAATTCAAGCCAGGCGCCGCGGCTAGGAATCAATTTTGCCGCACACAGCTCGCGCCCCGTGGTGCGGTCTTCATCCACTTTGAAATAGACGCCGGGTGAGCGAATGAGCTGGCTCACCACCACGCGCTCGGCCCCATTGATGACAAAGGTGCCATTTTCGGTCATGAGCGGGAAATCGCCCATGAAAACTTCTTGTTCAGGAATCTCACCCGTCGCCTTATTGATCAGACGCACCTTGACCCACAGCGGGGCCGAGAAGGTCATGTCGCGATCACGGCAGTCTTTTTCTGAGTACTTTGGTTCACCAAACCAAAAATCACCAAAATGCAACTCTAATTGCTTGTTGAAACTGACAATCGGCGAAATCTCTTCGAGTAATTCGCGTAATCCCTCTGACTTGAACCATTCAAACGCTTCCAACTGGACTTCAATCAACGGTGGCAGGGGATGAACATCATGGATGCGACCATAGTTCTTGCGAAAAGCCGGTGTGCTCTGGCGACCAGTGGCGAAGTTCGTCATGCGCTTTCCACTCCTTTAATCAGGCTTGCAGCAACCGATGCAACGGTTGTGCAATCGGTCAATCAATTAGCAGGATAATCGGGAGGCAATACTGGCCTGCTATTGCCCTTGATATTGCCCACTTAACAACAAATAACCCATCTTGCGGATAGGTCTTCGTGACCCAACTCCTCCGCGGATGGGTTTCTCTTGACAACCATGTCAGCAAATAGGTCATGGACAACGTGCAGGTACATCACGTGCAAGCTGCAATTGTAACACGAACGACGCGCTGTGTCAAAAATGACGTATGGCTTCTATATTCCCACATCAACCCGTAAGGCCAGCCGCGATCAGTGCGGACACATCGCCGCTGCCCTGGCCGGGGCGCAGCCAGGCCAGGAACTCAATGTTGCCAGCCGGCCCTGTGATGGGCGAGCGCATCAGCCCCAGAACATCCAACCGTTGGCTCTGCGCCCACGTTAAGGTCTGTTCAAGCACAGCGTGGTGGACGCGCGGATCTCGGACGACCCCTCCCTTGCCGACCTGCTGCCTGCCGGCCTCGAACTGTGGCTTGACCAGAGCGATCACGCTGCCGTGTGGAGCCTTCAGCCAGGGCAAGACCGCAGGGATGACGAGGTTAAGGCCAATGAAAGAGACGTCAATCGTGACCAAATCCACCAGGCCGGCGCCTGGCAGTTCGGTCAGGTAGCGCACATTGGTGCGTTCCAACACCGTGACGCGCGCGTCCTGGCGCAGTTTCCAAGCCAATTGCCCATAACCAACATCAATCGCCGTCACGTGCGCGGCTCCTCGCTGCAGCAAGCAGTCGGTGAAGCCGCCGGTCGAAGCGCCCACGTCGGCGCAGGCCATCCCCCGTACATCAACGTCGAACCGATCGAGCGCGGCCGCCAATTTCTCGCCCCCGCGACTCACAAAGGCGGGGCCGTGCTGCACACTCACGCGCGCGGTCGTTGGCACCATGACGCCGGCCTTGTCGCTGACGCTTCCGTCAACGAATACGTGTCCGGCCAGAATCAACCCACGCGCCTGCGTGCGGTTGGCGGCCAGGCCCGCTTCCACCAGGAGACTATCCAATCGCTGCTTACTCACGCACATTCATCTCATTCCAGGGGAAAACGATGCGACCCAAAAGACGGCGCTGCGCCAGGTTGGGCCGCCACATGGTTTGACGAAGCGGGCGCTTTCGGGTAAGATGTTGCCCTATGTCTGAAGTCACCACAACGCGTGTCAGCGGTAATCTAGGCGCAACCCTACGTCATCTGCTCAAGGCGATGCGGCCCCGGCAGTGGACAAAGAATGTCTTTGTTTTTGCCGCCTTGGTTTTCGATGGACAGCTCTTTGGCCTCGACTCGTTCTTGCGCACCCTGGCAGCCTTCGCCTGTTTCTGCCTTATTTCCAGCGCCGGCTATCTGATCAACGACCTGGCCGATATCGAAAAGGATCGGCAGCACCCGACCAAGCGCCTGCGACCGTTGGCCGCCGGCACGCTGCAGCCCTGGGTGGCTGTCGCGGCTGCGGCGGTATTCGTTCTCGTCTGTCTACCCATTGCCTACGTGCTCGATGGCCGCTTCAGCGTCATTCTTTTCGGTTACCTGGCTCTTACCCTTGCTTACACGTTCTACCTGAAGCACATCGTCATCGTTGACCTGATCGTGGTCGCGGCCGGGTTCGTGCTGCGCGTCGCCGGCGGTGTGGCCGTCATTCGGGTGGCCCGCTTTTCGCCGTGGATGTACGTCTGCATGGCACTGCTCGCACTGTTCATGATCATGGGCAAGCGCCGCCATGAATTGAGTCTGCTGGCCGACAGCGCTTCATCCCATCGTGCGATTCTGGAAGACTACACCGTGCGCTTTCTCGATGAAATGATTGCCATGGTCACGGCGTCGCTGGTGATGGCCTATTCTCTCTACACCTTCTCCGCGCCCAACATGCCCGCCAACCATGCCATGATGCTCACCATCCCCTTTGTGCTTTATGGCCTTTTCCGTTATCTCTATCTGATTCACGTGCAGGGCAAGGGCGGCGCTCCCGAAGAACTTCTCCTGCGCGACTGGCCGCTGCTGATAGATGTCACCCTCTGGGCCGGCGTCGTCGTGGCCGCGCTCTATTTCATGCGCTAGTACACCCGTTCTGCCTTGTCGAGACCAACCAAACGACGGAAGTTGACGAACGCCTGTCCGCCCGAACTTCCGTCGTTTGTAGAAACTCGTTTACGCGCAGGGTGCATTTCCGGTGCGGGGCGCAGCTCACGACGGTGACTGGGCCGTGGTTGCAGCGATCTTGATCGCCCGACTTCTGGCCTGCCCTCCGTTTGAAATGCACTTTTTACGCGCTTCTCTCTCCGGCGCCATTCTCTTGCACGAATTGACGCCATGGCCCGCTCATGCCATCATCAGTGACACCATAGTAAACGTGCACAGTGTCGCCAACGCGCTGCACGAGGTCGTAACGCATCTTCCCCGCGCGTTTGCTCGCCTGCCATAGACCAATGTCGCCCACCCACTGCACCCTCTCCACCTTCAGTGGATTCGTTTCATGCTGGGCGATGGCGTAACTCCACAACTTGCGGGCAGATTTCGGCGTGACGTTGCGGATGACCCCGCCATTACGCAGGTCCTTGATGACATAACTCGTGGTGCCGCGTCCGACCTCGATTTCCAGGATCTCCACACCCACGCGGGGCGGCCGTAAGCTGCCGTCGTCCGGGGCCGGCAGCTCTGGCAGCGTTCCTGCCATTTCCTCTGTCTCATCGTAAGCCGGTGCTTCGGCCTCTGGCGCAGGGGGCGCGTGGTCTGCTGCGGCGGGGGGCGGCGTTGGTTCTGCCGCGACGGCAGGCGCGACCGTTTCCGCAACCGGCTTGGCTCTACGGCGCGGCGTTTTTGCTGGCGCGGCCTTGCTCGCCGCAACTTCCACTAGCAGCTGTGCGCGCAATTGATCGCTCAACGTCGCGCGCACCAGCTGGAAAATCTCATCACGCACCGCCATGCTGGTTTCGGCTTCCTGGCGCACATAGATTTTGTTATCGTCCAGGCAATACGGCTTTTCTTTGCCCTCCGGGACCATCACCCGCAGCACAGGACGTCCCTGCGATTCCAACACGTCGACGTTGGCGTCTAGCGGTGGTACAATTTTGCGCTGTATCTCGGCCTTGAGCGTCGCAATCGCCTCTTCGGCCCCTTCCACGCCCGTCGGCACGCCCTTGCGCGTGGCGCTAACACCCACATAAACAGTACCGCCGTTGGTGTTGGCAAAAGCCACCACATCGCTCAGAATCGCGGTGAGTCGTCCCCCCGAACGCGTCCAGGTCTCATGAAACGACTGCACGATGTTGGGACCCTGTTCGCGTGCGGCTGCAATGTAGTCAAACGGTTCTTTCTTCGGGCGATAGGGCCGTGTGAGGGCAAAGTCGTTACCCTTAAGCACCTCGCAGATGGCTTCATAGGCGATCTCGGGTAAGGAAATCTCCGTCGTGCGATCGCCAATGCCCAAAACGTGCTTGTCGCCTGAAGAACGGTGCAGCCGATGTGCGTCCGATCCCTGGATGCAGTGCATTCGTCGCGGATATTCCGGCTTCGAACCGTTGTAGAAGCTGTCCGTGGCGCGCCGGCTGCGACTGTCCAGATCAGTCACTTCCAGCGCATGGAGATGTACGTCCTGGGTATAGGCGATTTTCGTTTGGCCCCCGAAGGGGAAATCACGCATGGCAACGCCGTGCGTTGAATTGGCGTGCGCGGCAATGACCAGGCCGCCTGCTTCATCAATCAGCTTGTAAGCGGTCAAGACATCGGTGGTTGCGCCTACTTCGGTGGAGCCAACATCCAGTTTGGAAGGCGGTACATTGAGGCGCAGCAGGAGCAGTTCGAGTTCGCGCACCGAGGTTTCTGGCCGAAAAATGGCGAGGACATGAAAGCCGAAAGTAGCCGTAAATTCAAAACCAGGCAAGACCAAGAGCTTATTGCCGATGCGCCGGTATTCGTCGAGCGTACGTTTTTCTTGCGGGCGTAGGCGTCCCTCTCGCTCCAGCCAGTCCAGGCGCTCGATGTCCTGGCGCAAGTGAGCAATACCCGCAACAGTATTGTGATCGGTTATGGCGACAATGTCGAGGCCGCGTGCCTCGGCTTTTTGCAGCCAATCAAGAAACGTGGCGCTTGGCTCCTGCCAATCGGCCGAGGCCGGTGTGTGCAGGTGCAAATCCATTCGCCACCATTGACGTTTAGCATTCTTTTTAGTTGCCAAATTGAGTAAACCTCTCCTTCTAGGTTAAACGCAACACGCGTTCTCCTGAAGAAGGGCTGCTTCCGGCCTGGTCACCTGGCGCACTACGCATGACAACGGCTGCGACAGCGTGCTGCTCCCCATCTCATCAACCATCGGTCGCCGCGTACGCTTGATGCGTCGTCACGGCTGCCACCGGTTATGGCCGTCAGGGTCGCAGACTACCGCTGACCATGACAGCCAGCGCGCAACAAAGACTACAGTCAGTTTACTTAACAGAACTTACGGGACCTGAGGGGGAGGCCGGCCTCCTCTCCGCTGCCATGAGCAGCGACGGCGGCCCAGACGCAAGGCAGTTTGCCGCGGCGGCTCGGCCTGGCTCTCCCCAAATCAACTACTTGGGATGGCTGGTCAACGCGCCGTTCAACTGACTTGTGCAGTTGGCGCTCTTAACCGATCAAATCACGGTGTAAGCAGGTTAAATAAACGATGATGTTCGATACGAGCTGCAGAGTCCAATATCGCTTAAAATACGAGTCTCCGGCAACCAGTCGTGAACACCCTGCGGGTCTGTGGCAGGTGCCCAACAGTGGGCGGAAGGCCACTTCTTCAAATATCCCACATGGTCATGCGGCGCATGCTCACGTGGGCTTAAATACAATCTTTCTTATCATGCATGGTTTAGTCTTAAAATGTTGTTGGCATGGTTCCCAAAATTCGTTGTTAATACCTCCTTTTTCAGTATTCGGCGCTGCATGGGTTCTACGCCACGGATTAGGCTCCGCTTTCGCCGACAATGGTCTGGCCTGGGCTTGAGTGGTGGTCACGCGCACCTGCCGGCTCCAGCGCGGCGCTGAACACTTCGGACACCGATTCAACCAAAACGAAACGCATCTTCTGGCGTACTTCGTCGGGCAGATCATCGAGGTCCGGTTCATTGCGCTTGGGCATGATCACCGTATCCAGCCCGGCCCGTGATGCCGCTAACGCCTTCTCCTTCAATCCGCCAATGGGAAGCACTTGCCCACGCAGCGTGATCTCGCCCGTCATGGCGACATTGGAGCGCACGAGGCGCCCCGTCAACAACGAGGCAAGGGCCGTGGCCATGGTCACGCCGGCCGATGGGCCATCTTTGGGTACAGCGCCCGCGGGAATGTGCAAATGAAGATCGCTCTTGCTGAAGAAATCCTCGTCTACTCCCAGTTCGCGACTCATGGAACGAACGTAGCTCAGCGCAGCCTGGGCTGATTCTTTCATGACTTCGCCTAGTTGCCCGGTCACGGTGAAGCCCTTGTTGCCCGCCATACGCGTGGCTTCGATGAAGAGAATATCGCCCCCTACCGCCGTGACGGCCAAACCAGTAGCCACGCCCGGGCGGTCGGTTCGTTCCGCCACCTCGTTGTAGAACTTGGCTTTGCCCAGGTGTTCAGCCAGGTTCTCCGCCATAATCGTCACAGCGGGCAATGTGCCATCCCCGTTATGACCTTGTTCGGCCGCACGGGTCGCGATCTTCCGACAAATCTTGCCGATTTGACGCTCCAACGAGCGCACGCCTGCCTCGCGCGTATGATCCGAAATCATGCGGTGCAGCGCGGCCTCGTCAAACGTCACTTCGCTGGCATGCAGGCTGTTCTCTCGCAGCTGCCGCGGGATCAAATAGCCCTGCGCGATTTTCACCTTTTCTAGTTCGGTGTAGCCAGAGAGCTGCAATATCTCCATGCGATCAAGCAACGGTTCCGGAATGGTTTCCAGCCAATTCGCCGTGGTGATGAAAATCACCTGCGACAAGTCGAACGGCACATCCAGGTAATGGTCGCGAAATTCGCTGTTCTGCTCTGGGTCCAGCACTTCCAGTAGGGCGGCCGATGGGTCGCCGCGGAAGTCACGCCCCAGTTTGTCCACCTCATCGAGCATGAACACAGGATTGCGGCTTTCCACGCGGCGCAGCATCTGCAAGATGCGCCCCGGCATAGACCCGATGTAGGTGCGGCGGAAGCCGCGCACCTCGGCCTCGTCGTGGATACCGCCGAGCGCCAGGCGCACGAATTTGCGTCCCAGCGCGCGCGCAATCGAAAGGCCGAGGCTCGTCTTGCCGACCCCTGGCGGGCCTACGAAGCACAAGATGACGCCCTCGCGCTGCTTACGGATCAAGTCTGGGTGTTCATCCTCAAGGGTGAACTGGCCCTTGCGTTCCACACGCAGCTTGCGCACGGCCAGGAATTCGAGAATGCGCTCCTTGATCTCCTTCAGGTCATAGTGATCCTCATCAAGTACCTGGCGCGCGTGCAGAATGTCTAAATTGTCTTCCGTCACCTGCTGCCAGGGCAGGCTGACGATCCAATCGAGATAGGTTTTGATGACGCCGTATTCTGCGGCCTGGGGCGGCATCTTGCGTAAGCGATCCAACTCCCGCTTGGCCTCTTTTTGCGCTTCCTCTGGCATCCCAGCCTTCGCAATACGTTCTTCCAGGTCCTTGACCTCGGCCGCCTGCTCATCCTCTTCGCCCAATTCTTTCTGAATGGCCTTGAGCTGCTCGCGCAGATAGAACTCGCGCTGCATCTTCTCCATTTCGTTCTGAGCTTCGGACTGAATCTTGCGTCCCAACTCCAGTACTTCCAACTCTTTGGAGAGCAGCGAATTGAGCTTGGTCAACTTATCCCGCACATGGTTGATTTCCAGGATTTCCTGGGCGTCCGCCAGATCGAGGCGCAGGCTGGAAGCGATCAGATAGACGAGCTGGCGCGCGTCTTCCACATTCATGGCCGCCATTTCCAATTCGTCCGGCAAGTGCGGCACCAACTGGATCAAGCGCCGGAACAGATCTTGCGCGTTGCGCGACAACGCCTCGATCTCCACCGAGTCTTCTTCTTCATCCACCGCCGCCATCACCCGCGCGCGCAGGAAAGGCTCTTCCTGAATGTAACGTGTGACTCGGATGCGCTCCAAGCCCTGCACAATCAAGCGGATGGTACCATCTGGCGCGCGTAAGAGCCGGTGCACCACGGCCGCCGTTCCAATCTCGTAGAGATCATCGGGCGTTGGCTCTTCTTTTTCAGGGTCTCGGCTTGTCACCAGGCCAATCACACGGCTGTCGTCGGCAGCCGATTCGATCAATCGAATCGAACGCTCCTGACCGATGGTCAGGGGCAGCCACATCATGGGGTAGACCACCACCCCGCGCAAAGGTAGAATCGGCAAATCGTTCGGAATATGGCTCTCGTCATCAATCCCATTCACCCGCGGCGGGGAAACAGGCTCGATCACGGTGTTGTTTTCATCAACTGTTTTTTTGCGTCCACGATCGCGTCCAAATAACGGCACGATCAACCTCCTCATTTGGCAACAGAGTACAAACATGAATTGTACCACAAGGCGCGGTGGGCGGCAATCACGGTTGGAGAGCGCAACGATTCTCAGCGACGGCGCACGGTGTGGCGTGGGGGCGTCACGCAGAAGTATTTGGCGATTCGGCGAAACCGGCTAAATCGGGTAGAATCACGGCTTGAGCGCAACCCTGGCTGCATGGTGACAACACAGCCAGAAACATAAGGAGAAGGGGCACATAGAGATGGATGAGATGAGCGAATCGCAGACGACGCGTCTCACGGAGGAGAGCATCGCCCTGTTTGCAGAACATCTGGCGGCAGACAGCGCCGCCCCTGGAGGCGGCAGCGCGGCCGCTCTGGCCGGGGCTTTGGCCGCCGCGTTGACCGCGATGGTGAGCCGATTGACAGCCGGCCGTCCCAAGTTCGCAGGCGTGGATGCCGCGATGCGGGCGATCATACCCCAGGCTGACGCGCAGCGCCGCGCGCTGCTGGCCCTGGTAGATGCCGACGCAGCGGCGTTCGGGGAGGTGATGGCCGCCTTCCGCTTGCCGAAGGAGAGCAGCGAGCAGAAGGCCGCGCGCACCGCCGCAATTCAAGCAGCTTACCGCCAGGCTGTGGACGCGCCGCTGCAGACGTTGGTCGCCGCAACCGACCTGCTGCGCTTGCTGGTTATCGTGACCGAGGTTGGAAATCCGAATGCCGTTTCCGATGGCGGGGTTGGCGCGCTGCTGGCGGAAGCCGCGGCGCAGGGCGCCGCGCTCAACGTGCGCATCAACTTGACCAGCATTCAGGATGAAGCCTTCACCGCGGCGACAGCCGCGCACGTGGATGACCTGGTGGCTCAAGCGGAGCAGCTGCGCGGCCAGGCCCTGACGCAAGTGATGCAGAGGCTCACCCCTTGACGCGTGCCGCGCTGCGCATGAAGCCGCCGCGCGCGGCCCTGGTCTTCTTGCTCTATCTCGTTATCACCCTGGCGCTGACTTTTCCCCTGGCCATGCACCTGGGCGATGCGATTCCGGGCGACAGTTTTGATGGTTGGCAGAACTATTGGAACTTCTGGTGGCTGAAGCAGAGCCTGGTTGATCTGCCGCGCAATCCGTATATCACCGACCTGCTGTACCACCCCACGGGGGTCAGTCTCTATTTTCATACCCTCAACCCGTTCAACGGCGTCGTGACCCTGCCGCTTCAGCTCGCAAACAACCTTTTTGTGGCGTACAACAGCGCCGTCCTGTTGGCTTTTGCTGCCGGGGGGCTGGGCGCCTACCTCTTGACGTTGACGGCCTTTGCACGTGGGACTTTGCCTTCTACCTCCAGGCCGCGGCTGTTTTGGCCGGCTTTTGTGGCGGGACTGATCTTCACCTTTTCGCCCTATCACCTGGCGCACCTGCTCGGCCATATGCAGTTGATCTCACTGCAGTGGATTCCGTTTTATGTGCTCTACGTCGTGCGTGGACTTCAGCGCGCCCAGCGCGGCCCGCTCGGCCGCGCCGATCTGCTCAAGCCTGGCTTCTTTCTCCTCCTGGTCGGTCTGTGCGACTGGTACTACGTCCTCTACTGCCTGATCTTCACGGCCCTGGCTCTGCCTGCGGCCTGGCTTGTCCAGTGGCGTGACCCGCGCCGCTCTGCCGCCAAGTCCATGACGGCACTGCGCATGCTGGCTGTGCCCCTGGCGGCTGGTCTCCTCTTCGGCCTCCTGGCAAGTCCCCTGTGGCTGCCGATGATCCGTGAGGCGCGAGCCGCCAGCTTCATGGTGCCGCAGCGCAGCGAAGCGTTGCGGCTGTCAGCCGACCTCCTGGGTTTCCTGACTCCCCAAGGCTTTCATCCGTTGTGGGGGCAAGCCGTGCGTGCCTGGGCCGATCGCACCTTCACCAGCAGTTTCAGTGAATACAGCATCTTTGCCGGCTTCACTGCCCTACTTCTGGCCGGCATGGGCGTACTGTGCGACTGGCGCCGCGTGCGTTTTTGGCTGTTGGTCATGTTGACCTTTGGCATCCTGGCTCTCGGCCCGTTGCTGCACATCGCAGGCCGCAGCGACATCCTGCCGGGCGGACGCGCGCTGCCCCTGCCGTATGCCTGGCTCTACGATCATGTCCCCTTCATGCGCATTGCGCGCAGCGTGAGCCGTTTTGATGTGATGGTCATGCTGGCCCTGGGCTTACTCGCCAGCCGCGGGACGGCTGCGCTCATGGCGCGGCGGGTCTGGCTGGGGCCGCTGATGGCCGCGTTGGTGCTGTTTGAATTTTGGCCGGCGCCTTACCCGCTGTCGCCGCCAGACACACCCGCTTGGTATCACACCCTGGCGCAAATGCCCGGCCAGGGCGCGGTGCTCAATTTGCCGATGAACTGGGATCGCCCGGGCTATTTGCTCTATCAAACGGTGCACAGCCGCCCATTGACTGTTGGTTACATCAGCCGCGATGATCCGCGCACCTTGACCACGCGCGCGCCGGTTCTGCAGGCTTTGCGCGTACTCGGCCCTGACATTCTGGATGTTGATTTGGCGCGCGTGGGACCGAGCGTTTTGAGCTGGCTTGATGTGGAATGGGTGGTGCTCGATTTCTACAAAATGCCAGGTGACCGTGAGCGCGCGCCGACCGTGGCGATCGCCGAGGGTCTTTTTGCCAACACGCCGCCCGCGTATGAGGATGAACGGCTGCGCGTCTATCACGTCACGCCGCCTGCGGCGCCGGAGCCGTTTGTGGTGCTGGGCGAAGGTTGGGGCGAACGTACGACAGCCGGCGGCGACGTGTGGCGTGTCCCCGCGCCCACCGCCACTCTCCAGATCGTACACGGCGCGACTGCCGCGGCGCTGCAGATGACTATCAGCGGCCCTTACGGAACCATGCTGCGCATCGTCGGGCCAGACGGTGAGGTGGTCTCGCAGATCGCACTGGATGCGCCCTGGCAAACCATCACGGCGCCGTTGACGCTGACGGGCGATGCCATATTGACCTTGCAGCACGATGCACCGGTGGGCGCCGTGCGGGTGGCCCGGCTGGAGTTGCTGCCTGCACGTGGGAATTGACTATCTCATGGCCGGCACAATCAGGCCGACGCGTCTTCATCGGTGATCTCTAGCTCGCTAAAAACTCGTATGAGGTCCGTATGCGAGATGATGCCCACCAGTCGGCCGTTGTCCATCACTGGCACGGGATTGACGTTCTTTTCTACCATCAGGGTAGCCACCTCTTCCACGTCCGTATCCGGGTGGCACGTTTTCACTGGTGTTGACATAATATCATGGGCGGTCGTGCCAAAGATGCGACGCACAATTTCCTGGTACTCGCGTTGGCCGCCGAGCGGGATTTGGGCATCGAGCAAGGGCAAATAGCGGGGATAGTGCGGTCGGGCATGGCGCGCAATCAGATCTACTTCTTTGACAATGCCCACCATCGTGTCGCCGTCCATCACCGGCACGCCGCTGATACCCAGCGTACGCAGGATGCGTGCAATTTCAGCGATAGGGGTGTCCGCTTGTACGATCACTACATTGGTTGTCATGATGTCGCGGGCTTGCATGAGGCCCTCCTTGGGTATGATGAACCTTGATCTACCAAGTAATCTACTGCAACTATCTTACCAATCAATTGTGATTTGTGCAAGGTCATCAGCGCCCGCCCAGCCCATGTCATGGGATGGCGCCCTGATGGACCAGACTTACGGCCGCCTGATCTGCAGCCAGGCTGCATTCGGAACTTCTCCCCAGTCGGCGCGCCGTTTGACAAAACTGAAATCGGCAGGTACGATGAACGAAAAGGGATGATCATGCGACGAACCGTACGATGGACGACCTGCCTGCTCGCTTTGCTTTTGCTGGCGGCGTGCAGCAACAATGACGAGACCGTCACCCCCTCTCCGCTCCCGTCGCCCACACAGGCGATCACCGCGGCGCCCACGCCAACCGTGATGCCGGATAGCGCCGCGAATACCCCCGCGCTTGAATTAGCGCCTGATGTCCAGGCTGCGATGGACGCCATGAGCCGCCTGACGAGTTATCGCACGCACACCCGGTACGATTTTTCCGAGAAGACGAGCGCCAGCGCCGTTTCTTCGGGCACGATCAGTAT
>CAZEPA010000021.1:0-3872 GCA_964513955.1 uncultured Anaerolineae bacterium
TGCGCCAACTGCGCGGGCGTCCAACGGGCCTGCACCCACTGCACCAGGTCGGCCGAAGAGACCACTTCGACGCCGAGGCTGCGGATCATCTCCAGGGTGCCGGCGTCCACGCGGGCGACGTAAGGAATGGCGCCGCCTGGCGAGTATTCCATGGCGATACGTCGCGCGGGGCCGAGCAGGTCCTGGATCCCGCGGGTCAGTTCCTGCCAGGTCACATACGTATGCAGCGGTTCGTTTGATCCGGCGAAGGGGCCGGCTTCGATGCGGTGGACGAGCCTGGCGGCCTGGCCGTGCGCCGGAATCCAATAGGCCCAGCGCCGGCTGAAGACGCCTTCTGCGGGCAGGCCGGCCACCTGCGCGGCGATCGGGTTCATCCCGCGGAAGTCGAACAAGAGCCAGCCATCGAGACCGGTTTGCTGGAGGGCGTTTTGAATGTCTGTAAGGTTTGCCATTGGTTTGTGATCCTGATTCTAGGGCTGATCCGGGGAAGCGCCGCGCTTGACAAAGGTTTTGAGGCGCCGTTCCAGGTCGCGGCGTTCGAGGAGGACTTTATGCTGGCAGGTGAGGCAGCGAATGCCGATGTCCGCGCCCAGGCGCACGACTTCCCAATCATAACCACCGCACGGATGCGGTTTGCGCAGGCGGACAACATCACCCAGGAATAGTTCGAGCGGCATGGATTCATTTCCTCCTCACACCACAGCATTATACACCGGTCGTTCTATCTGCCCAAAGCATCCCCCAGACGCATAGGGAAGTTGGCGCGCGCCCGTCGCGTTGCTGTGAATGGCAGTCTACACTTTGTACTCTGCCCTCTGTACTTTGCACTTTGCACTTTGTACTCTCCCCTCTGTACTTTGCACGGCGCGCGGGGTATAATTCAAGCGCAAGCGGCGGCATGATCTTACGCCGCCGACGTGATCATCCCCCACGGAGATACTCATGCGACAACGGTCGTGGCGCCAGCGTGTGATCCTGGCTTTGTATGGCTTCCTGATTGCGCTCACCATTCTTAGCGGCGCGCGTCCCGCCCGCGCGCAGGCTGGGGCCGTGGAGGTGCTGACGTTTCGCGGCCCAGTGACGCCGATCCTGGTCAGCTACCTGGAGCGCAGCATTGCGCAGGCGCAGACCACCGGCAGTCAGGCGGTGATTCTGCAGCTCGACACGCCCGGCGGCAGCACCGATTTAATGCAGACCGTGATCCAGCTGCTGCTCAAGTCCGACGTACCGATCGTGGTCTATGTCAGTCCGAGCGGCGCGCATGCGGGCTCGGCCGGCACGTTGATTACGCTGGCGGCGCACGTCGCCGCGATGGCCCCGGGCAGCAGCATTGGCGCGGCCAGCCCGGTGGGTGAAGGCGGCGCCGAGCTGCCAGATACGATCAAGAGCAAGCTGGTCAATATCCTGGCTGCCGATGCCGAGAATTTGACCAAGCGACGCGGCGACAAGGCGGTTGAATTTGCCCGCCAGGCGGTTGAAGAAGCCCGCGCCGCCACGGCCGATGAGGCCAAAGCCCTGGGCGTGATTGATTTCATTGCCCGTGACCTGGATGACCTGTTGGCGCAGATGAACGGCTTCACGGTGACGGTCAACGGCCGCGAGCAGACCTTTCACACGGAAGCCGTGCAAACCAACGAGGTGCCGCTCGGTTTGCTCGAAGACCTGCTGAACGCGGTGACCAACCCGAGCATTGCCGCCATCCTGTTGACCCTGGGACTTAACGCCCTGCTGTATGAACTTTCTAGCCCTGGCGGTTATGCGGCGGGCGTCGTTGGCGTGATTGCGCTGCTGCTGGCTTTCTACGGCCTGGGCGCGCTAGAGGCGAACTGGGTCGGCCTGGGGTTCATTATCCTGGCTTTTGCCCTCTTCATTTTGGACATCAAAGCGCCCACGCACGGCGCACTGACCGTGGGAGGCGTGGCTTCGTTTGTCGTAGGAGCAGGCATCT
The DNA here is from genome assembly GCA_964513955.1 of uncultured Anaerolineae bacterium. Taxonomy (GTDB): domain Bacteria; phylum Chloroflexota; class Anaerolineae; order SSC4; family Amarolineaceae; genus Amarolinea. The sequence continues at coordinate 1,949 of CAZEPA010000021.1, forward strand.
TGTTCAATACACCGTACACGGCTGTACCCTGGCCGGCCATCATCACGCTGGCATTGTTCACGGCGGCCTTTTTTGCCTTTGCCGTGGCCAAGGCCCTCAGCGCCCAACGCCGACGTCCGGCCACCGGTGCAGAGGCGCTCATCGGCAGCCGCGCGGAAGTGCGCACGGCGTTGGAGCCGGCCGGCCAGGTTTTCCTCAACGGCGAACTGTGGCAGGCAGAGATCAATGAAGGCCGCGCACCCCTCGGCGCGCAGGTTGAAGTGATCGGTCGTCAGGGCATGCGCCTGCTGGTGCGCCGCAGCGCGTAAGGAGCTGGACCACTCCATGCCAACCGTCATCAGCATCAGCCAACTCATCAGCGACATCAAGAGCACCGTGCAGGGGAATTACGCCCTGCAGGACGTGTGGGTGCAGGGCGAGGTGTCGCAGTTCACGCAGGCGGCCGGGTCAGGCCACTGCTACTTTCGCTTGAAGGACGGCGCGGCGGCGCTGGAATGCGTTATGTGGCGCGGCCAGGCGGCCTTCCTGCGGCGACTGCCCGCGCACGGCGACCTGGTGCAGGCGCATGGCAAGGTGGATGTCTATCCCGCGCAGGGCCGTTTGCAGTTGGTGGTTGACCTGCTGCAGCCCGCGGGCCTCGGCCAGCTCAATCAGGCCTTCGAGGCGCTCAAGGCGCGGCTGGCGGCCGAAGGGCTGTTTGACCCCGCACGCAAGCGGCCGCTGCCGGCCTGGCCGCAGCGCGTGGGCATTGTCACCTCGGCCGATGCGGCTGCGCTGCGCGACATCCTGCGCACGCTCAAGGCGCGCTTCCCGCTGATTGACGTGCTGCTGGCCTCAACCCTGGTGCAGGGCAGCGAGGCGCCGGCGCAGATCGAGGCCGCCATCCAGCGGCTCAATCGGTGGTCGGCCACGGTGGAGCCGATAGACGTGCTTATCGTGGCGCGCGGCGGCGGCTCGCTGGAAGACCTGTGGGCGTTCAACGAGGAGCGGGTGGTGCGCGCGCTGGCCCGCAGTGCAATTCCCGTGGTCAGCGGCGTGGGGCACGAGGTTGATTTCACGATGGCCGATTTTGTGGCCGATGTGCGCGCGCCCACACCCACGGCTGCGGCCGCGCTGATCGCGCCCGATCAACGCGACCTGACGGCGCAGTTAGCCGCGGCCGCCGACGCGCTCACCACGCAGATGCAGGCGCGCCTGGCCGCCGCGCGGCGTGAGGTGCAAGGGCAGCGCCGGCTGCTGCTGCGGGTTTCGCCCCAACAGCAGATCGCGTATCGGCGCCAGCGCATTGACGAGCTGCTCTATCGCGGCCAGACGCGTTTTCAGGCGCGCATCGCCCTGGCGCGGGCGCGCATCCTCACGCAGCAGGCGCGGATTACGGCGCTCAACCCGCAGCGCGTGCTGGCGCGCGGCTATGCCATCGTGCAGGTGAAGGCCAGCGGGGCCGTGGTGCGGCAGGCGGCGCAGGTTACGCCGGGAGAGCGCCTGCGCGTGCAGGTGACTGGCGGCACATTCGAAGCAGAGGTGACGGCAGATGACATTTGAGGAAGCGTTTCGGCGCCTGGATGAAGTCGTGAGCAAGTTGGAGCAGGGCGATTTGGCGCTTGAAGAATCGTTGGCGCTGTACGAAGAAGGCATGTCGCTGGCCGTGATGTGCAATGACCTGCTGGACAAGGCCGATTTGCGTGTGCGCCAGCTCGTCGCCGCGCCAGGCAGCGATGCCCTGACCGCCGTGGATTTCGACGGCTGGAGCGAACGCGACGCGTAGCCCGGCCCACCTGACGGGCGTCAACGCCGGTGGACGCGATGCTGGTCAGCAGCGGCCGACGGCTCGACTGCGGTTCGACAGGACGTTCGGCGAGACTTCGGCGTGAGCGCGGCTCGACTGAGCTCGCCGAAGTCTCAGTCGAACGCTCAGTCGAACGCT
>CAZEPA010000021.1:3972-17387 GCA_964513955.1 uncultured Anaerolineae bacterium
GAGCGCGGCTCGACTGAGCTCGCCGAAGTCTCAGTCGAACGCTCAGTCGAACGCTTGTCGAAGGCCCTTCCTGAAGTCCGGGAGGCGGAACGCCCTTTCGCCTTGAGTTCATTTGGCGGCTGCTGGCGCGCAGGAAATCAGGCGTTTTCGCTGGCGCAGGCAGGGCAAACGCGGGGATTGCTCAGCTGCTGTTTATGGCGCGTGCAGATGGCAAACACCTCCATGCGCTCGCCGAGCAGAAAACGGCGTTTGACGGCGCCCTCCAGCGCCAGGTAGCGCGTATTAGTCTCGCGCAGAATACCTGGCACCGGGCAGGTGTTGCACACGTTTGGATTCCAGGCCGCGGATTCCCGACTCTTGGGCAGGCGACATTCTTTCACCTCGCGGCCGCGATGATAATCCTCGAAGTAGAAACGACAGTCAATACGTGCCGGCATAGTTACTCCATCGTTACAGAATGACCAACCCGATTCCCACCAGCGTGATCAGCGCGCCGATGATGCTGCTCAGGCTCGGAATTTCGCTCAGGAACAGAACGCCCAACAGGACGCCTCCTGTGACTTCCTGGGTGGCAACCAGGTTGACGTAAGTGGCATGCACGCGGCGCAGGGCTGCGTTATAGAGCGTATGCCCAAAGCCCAGCGGCAAAATGCCCAGGCCGACGACGGCCAGGATTTGCTGCCAGCCGTAGGCCGCCGGGTGAAAGTTGACGACCGCGGCTGGTATGGCCCACAGCGCGGCCAGCCCATAAACCAGCCCGGCGTAGGTCAGCAGGGGATACGCGGCGCGCTGCGAGCGTCCGGCTACCGAGTAGAGGCCAAACGTGATGGCCGAGCCAAGCGCCAGCAGATCGCCAAAGGCCATGGCCGCGTTCCAGGTCGGCTCGAAACTTGCCAGAATGGCGACGCCGACCACGGCCAGGGCGACGCCCCCCCATTTGCGCTGCGGCATCGGCTCTTTCAAGAACCGGGCGGACGCCAGGGTGACGAAGATCGGCGCCGTGTAGACGATGGCGAGCGAATGGGCGATCGTGGTGTAGTTGAGCGAGGCGATGTAGAACAAAAAATGAAGCGCGGTGATCAGTCCGAACACCACGAAACGCCCCCAGTCGCCGCGCGCCACCCGCAGGGGCTGCCGACTCACGCGCGCCAGGGTCAACACCGCCAGGCTGGCGACCAAGAGGCGCCCGGCGGCAATTTCGTAGGCGCTGAGCGGGGCCGCCCAGCGCACCAAGACGGGACTGGTGGAGAAGAAGAAAACGGCCAGCGCCACCAGGAGCAGGCCTTTGCGTTGTTCAGTCACGCGCGCACCGGGATCATCGAGGGCCAGGCGCCAGGCGTGTGGGTCATTCGAGATTCGCGCATCTACTTCGGCAGCAGATAGGGCAGCACATAGCCCAGCGCCATGCTCAAGATCAGGAACAGGCTGAGAATGATCAGCACGACCTGACGCCAATCGCGCTTGGGCGTATTACTTGATTTGCGAGTCATTCTTTGGAATCCTCCAGGATTACTGAGTTACCGGACACTGTACCATAATTTACCCTTCCTGCAAGTGTTTGACAAATTACGCGGCCTCTCCTATAATCCGGCCCAATCTTCTCGTCCTCAGCCGTCTTGCGAAACGCCCCCCAATCGCCATTCTCTGGGCCATTGCCCAACAACTTTGCCAGTCTAGTAAGTTTGTAGTCAGGAGGAGAACGTATGTCCAAGCGAGTGTACGGTCTGTTTACCCTATTGTTGGTTGCCTCGGTGCTGTTGACAGCCTGCGGCGGTGCAGCGCCCACCACGGCGCCGGCGACAAAGGCGCCGGCAGCCACCACGGCGCCGGCTGAAACCGGTAAGACGATTAAAATTGCCACCCAAAGCCCGCTCTCAGGCGGGAGCGCCGCGGTGGGCGAGGGCATCAAGAACGGCGCCCAGCTGGCCGTTGAACAGCTCAGCGACGGCTTGAAGGCCATGGGCTTCACGGTCCAGATTGTGCCCTTCGATGACCAGGGCAAGCCGGAAGTGGGCGTGGCCAATGCCAAGAACATCGTGTCTGATCCTGCGATTCTAGGCGTGGTCGGACATTATAACTCGGGCGTAGCCATCCCATCCTCGGAAGAATACCACAATGCCCAACTGGTGCAGGTCTCACCGGCCAACACCAACCCCAAGATTACCGATCGTCTGTATGCCGAAGTGAACCGCGTCTGCGGACGTGACGACATCCAGGGCGTGGTGGGCGAGCAGTTTGCGCTGAAGAAGCTGGCCGTCAAGAGCGTCTACATCCTGCATGACAAGACGACCTACGGACAGAGCATTGCCGATTTCTTCCGCCAGGCGGCCGAGAAAGATGGCATTAAGGTGCTCGGTTTCGAAGGCACCGAGGAGAAGGCCAATTTCGACCCGATCCTGACGCCGATTCAGGCCGCCAACCCGGACCTGGTCTACTTTGGCGCCATCTTTGATCAGGCTGGCATTCTCTTCAAGCAGGCGCGCGACAAGGGCATCAAGGCCACCTTCATGGGGCCGGATGGTCTCGACAGCGCGGACCTGGTGAAGATCGCCGGCGAGGCCGTCAACGGCATGTACTACACGACCGTGGCCGGCCCAGTTTCCTACTATCCCGAAGCAGCGAAGTTTGCGGCCGATTACAAGGCGCGCTTTGGGAAGGATGCCGAACCGTTTGGCGCGCAGTCCTATGACAGCGCGGCCCTGATCCTGAAGGCGATCGAAAACGCGGCCAAGGCCAATAACAACCAGATGCCTACCCGTCCCGCCGTGCGTGATGCGGTGCGCGCGTTGAAGGATTTCAAGGGCATCACCGGCACGATCAATTTCGACAGCAAGGGCGACCCGGCCGTTGCCAACTACTTCGTCATCCAGGTCGTCTCGGCTGACCCGGCGAAGTGGGGTGAGAATAAGGCCGTCGAGACGCTGGCGATCCCCGCGCCGCCGCCGCCTGCCCAGTAATCTTCAGGCTGTGGAGTGCGGCGACGCTTCGTCGCACTCCACGTCGCACCCCAAACGACGTGTCCTAGAGACGCAGGGGTTTTGTCAGCTTCCCCATCTGCGGAAAGCGATGCGATGTCGAGATTTCAACTCCGAACACTCCGTGAGCTCTTCACCCCACTGGTTCGAATTGTCACGTTTGCCGTGATCAGTTCGCTGGTGATGTCCCTTGTTGTTTTGATTTTGGCATTGCTCCTGCGCAACAGCCGCACCGATACCAACCTGATGGTGGCGGTCATGGCGCTCCTGCCGCAGACCGTGATTGATGGGATCACCCTCGGTTTTCTCTATGCGCTGATCGCCCTGGGCTACACCATGGTGTACGGCGTCTTGGAGTTCATCAATTTTGCCCACAGTGAAATCTACATGGTGGGCGCGTTCGCCGGGGCTGAGTTGGCGCTCACCTTGCAGGCGGCTAACCTCCTGCTGGCAATGCCGCCGCTTCTCTACGTGGTCTTGGCCGTCCTGGTTGGCATGATTGTCAGCGGCCTGTTAGCGGTGACCGTAGAGCGGATTGCCTATCGCCCGCTGCGCAATGCCCCGCGCCTGGTGCCGCTCATTTCGGCCGTTGGCGTCTCCTTTTTTCTGCAGGATGCCGTACGCCTGTTTGAGAGCTTTCATCGCAACGCCTTCTACCTCACCTTTCCCTCCGTGCCCGCGTTCGACCGCCGCCTCATCCTGGGCACACTTCCCACCGCCACCGGCGGCACGATTGACGTCGGTATTTCGGTCAAGGTGATCGTATTTATCGTGGTCGCCATCTTGATGCTCATCGGCCTGAATTACCTGGTCAACGCGACCAAGCTGGGAACAGCCATCCGCGCCGTGGCGCAGGACCGTTCCGCTGCCGCGTTGATGGGCATCAATGTCAATCAGATCATTGCCCTGACCTTCCTGATTGGCGGCGCCTTGGGCGGCGCGGCCGGCGTGTTAGCGGGGATCAAAGCCGGCACCATTGACCCCTTCTTCGGCTTCATTCCCGGCATCAAGGCCTTCACCGCCGCGGTGTTGGGCGGCATTGGCAACATCACGGGCGCCATGCTGGGTGGGATCACTCTGGGCTTGCTGGAAGCCTTTGTGTCATCCTACTTAACCCTCTTTTCGCGCGGCGCGCTGCCCGGCGCGGATTACGCGGCGATTACCGCGTTCATGATTCTCATCGGCATTCTGATTTTCAAGCCGTCGGGGCTGTTGGGCGAACAAGTGGGGCAAAAGGCATAAAGGTATGAGCACCCAACGATCCACTGAACCCAATCGTTCGTCATGGCTGTCCAGGCTCAGCGGACTGCTCTTGTCAGGCCCCCAGGCTTACATCCTTCTGGTGGTCTACATCGCGCTCACCACGCTTGGCGCGTTTAGCAACAGTCGTTCACTGCCCATCTTTCTGCTGTTTGAAGGCTCGCTGCTCCTGATTTTTGCCGCCAAGATTCCGGCACGCGCCCGATCTCTGTTCGGCATCCTGGTTTTGCTGGTGCTCCTTCCACTGCTTGGGATTCGTAACGCATATTACCTGGAAGTGGCGACGCAAATTGGCATCTACGTGGCCCTGGCTCTGGGCCTGAACATCGTGGTTGGCTTTGCTGGCCTGCTCGATCTTGGCTACGTCGCCTTCTACGCCGTGGGCGCCTATGTTTGGGCTATTTTTGGATCCTCCCACGCCAACGAATTTGCTGCGCCAGGCGGCCTGGTGGTGACAGGCATTGGCCTGCTCGCCGCGGTCGTAGGCGGCGCGCTGCTCTATCGCCTGCTCAAACGTTACACTTCTCAGGGAACAGGCAACGGGCAGGGATCGGCGGGCCGGGTGCGACAGGTGGCCGGCTGGTTAGCGCCGGTGGTCGTGGGGCTGATCATCTACCGTCTGATCTGGTGGGGCCTGGGGCCTTCCTGGGGCAGTCTGGGTCGCTTCCCGCTTTCGCCTGGTTGGTTCTTCCTGTTTCTCATTCTCGCGGTCGGCGTTGCCGCGCTGGCCGGCATCTTGTTGGGCACGCCGGTTCTGCGCTTGCGCGGCGATTACCTGGCGATTGTCACGCTGGGCTTTGGCGAAGTGATCCGCGTGCTCGCCAAGAACCTCGACAAGCCGATCAATATCACGAACGGGTCGCAGGGCATCACCCCGATTTCGCGCCCGCCCCTGCCGGAACCCCTGGCCGCGCCCTTACGCGCGCTCTTTTCACAGATTGCAGGGCGGCCGCTGCAAAACGCCGATCTTTACGGCCCGTATTTCTTCTTCCTGGCTTTGTTGATCGCCGGCATCGCGATCCTGGTCGCGCGGCGCCTCGACAACAGCCATGTCGGCCGCGCGTGGACGGCCATCCGCGAAGATGAACAGGCCGCCATTGCCATGGGCATTCCCCTGGTCAGGATGAAGTTGATGGCCTTTGCCATTGGCGCCAGTTTTGCCGGCGCCATGGGCACAATCTTTGCCGCCAAGCAAACCTTTGTCAATCCAGACAGTTTCACGTTCATGGAATCCATCGGTGTGCTGGCCATGGTGATCCTGGGCGGCATGGGCAGCATCCCCGGCGCGATCTTGGGCGCGACGATTGTCACGGTGCTCAATCTGCAGGTGTTGACAGAACTATCACTGCAGTTGAGCGCGCTGCGCCAGGGCGGCGGCATGATGCCCTTGCTGAACATTCCGTGGGCGCAGCTGCCGAATCAACTGGAACCGGCCAAATACCAGCGTATGGTGTTTGGCATTGTGCTGATCGTGATGATGATCTTTCGCACCGAGGGTCTTCTCCCGGCGCGCCGCCGGCGCATGGAGATCGAGGAAGCGTTACATCCCGAACGCGACGCACCTTCTGTGCAAGCCGGAGGAAACACCTAGATGGCGTTATTGCAGGTGCGCCAGGTCAACAAGCGTTTTGGCGGGCTGATGGCTCTCAGCAACGTGGACTTAACCATTGAGGCCGGAACCATCATCAGCATCATTGGGCCGAACGGCGCGGGCAAGACAACTTTTTTCAACTGCATCACCGGCATCTACCGGCCGGATGGCGGCGATATCGTCTTCAATGGTCAGTCCGTGGTCGGTAAGCGACCTGACCAGATCACGGCGCTGGGCGTGGCGCGTACATTTCAGAACATCCGTCTCTTTGGCGCGATGACCGTCCTGGAAAACGTGCTTGTGGGCATGCACACTCACATCCGGGCGCGTTTGTGGGACATCCTCGGTCACTCAGCCGAATTCCGCCGCGAGGACCGCGCCGCGCGCAAACGCGCGCAGGAAATTCTGGAATATGTCGGTTTGCAGGACCTGGGGGATGAGTTGGCGAAGAACCTGCCTTACGGCGCTCAGCGCCGGGTGGAAGTGGCGCGGGCGCTGGCAACGCAGCCTCGGCTCATCCTGTTGGACGAACCGACGGCCGGCATGAATCCACAGGAATCGTTGGACGCGATTGGCCTGTTTCGGCGGCTGCGCGACGACCTGGGGATTACCGTGCTGCTGATTGAACATCAGATGCGCGTGGTCATGGGCATCTCAGAGCGCATTACGGTGCTGGACTATGGGGCCAAGATTGCCGAGGGGACGCCGCAGCAAATTGCGCATGATCCGCAGGTCATCGAAGCCTATTTAGGGCGCGGCGCGGCCAGTCAAATTGCCGCATAAGGTGGTCCATGTTACTCGACATCCATGATCTGCACGTCTATTACGGCCACATTCATGCAATCAAAGGCATTTCTCTGCAGGTGGACAAGGGCGAAATCGTCACGCTGATTGGGGCTAACGGCGCGGGCAAATCAACAACCTTGAAGACCATTTCGGGGCTTCTGCGCCCGCGTGCGGGCGGCATCAAGCTGGACGGCAAAGCCATTGACCACGTCCAACCGCATCAGATCGTTACGGACGGAGTTGCGCATGTCCCGGAGGGGCGCCACATCTTCCCGCGTTTGACAGTGGAAGAGAACCTGGCCATGGGCGCGTACACGGTGACGGATCAGGCCATCATCAAGCAGCAGTTGGCATTCGTATTTCACCTGTTTCCACGTCTGGACGAGCGACGCAGCCAGAAAGGCGGAACCCTTTCTGGGGGCGAGCAGCAGATGCTGGCCATCGGCCGGGCGCTGATGATGCGCCCGCGCCTGCTGCTCTTGGACGAACCCTCCATGGGCCTGGCGCCTGTCTTGGTGGAGACGATTTTTGACGCGATTCGCAGCATCAACCAGACGCAGGGAACGACGATTTTGTTGGTGGAACAAAACGCCTTGATGGCCCTGGGATTGGCCGGCCGCGGCTACGTGCTGCAGACCGGCGAGATTGTCTTGCAGGACTCGGCAACCGCCCTGCGCCACAACGCCATGGTGCGCGCCGCCTACCTGGGCGAATCCTGAGTTGAAAATAGCCTTATACCGCAATCCGCCGGATTGCAGCGCCCAGCGCATGGGCAACTAACCTGGACCAACCGGAATGCGCGACCGCCACGGCGCCAAGACCGCAAAGAGAATTAAATTAGATCCACCGCGAGGGAAGAATCACCCTGGCAGCAAGGCGTTGCGCACATCGGGCTGTTCGACGTACCAGAGCATGAAGGCGGAAAGGCCCATCGCGATGAGCGTGAGCACGATGTAGGGGATGTTTGCAGTGGCGACACCCGCCACGTTATGGGTGCTGTTGGGCCACATCATCAGCAGGCGGCTGATAATGTTGAACCCCTGTGCGAAAGACATTCAGTACCACGGCCAGGCCTCCACGCGGTGGCGCGCGATGATCTGAATGTCGGCGATGACGACCAACAGGGCGAGGACAGCCGGCAGCCACCACTCTTGGGTCGTGGCGGCAAAGGATTGGCTGGGAAACAGCAGCAGGGGAATGATTTGCAGAATCAATACCGAAATAATCGTCGTGCGGTTCGTCAGTGCTGGTGTAATCACGGTCACTCTCCTTGTCGGCAAGGCGTGGGGTGTACAGATCAGTTCTTCACTGGGGGGCCATTATAGGTTGCTTGTGCCTGACTGTCAAGCTGTTTGACATTTGATTTAACGTCACCTATAATGCGCCCTACCTTTTGGTGATCCTACCCGTGTCATCGCCGTGTCCGTGCCTTGCCAGGGCAAAGCGGCGATTTCGAGTCTTCACATCATGTTGCGCACCACTTCATTGTGTCAATCTACGATGGAAGGGGGTGATCGTGCCTCGGGTCGAGTTGAGAGTGCTCAATGAAGAGCGAAGTTCCCGCGTTTGCTGATTCAGATTCCCGATGTGGCTTTGCCTCTGCTCTGGGCCGAGCCGGCCAGTTATCTCACATTTTGGAGGAGAAGATTCATGCGTACGTTTAAGGTCGTTAGTTTGCTCATTGTGATTGCCCTCGTTTTGTCGGCCTGCGGCGGCGCCGCGGCCCCTGGCGGCACCTCAGCCCCTGGTAGCACCGCAGCCCCACAAGGCGACCTCAAGATCGCCGTTCTAGCGCCGCTCTCCGGTTCGGTTGCCACTTTCGGTCAATCCACCAAAGAGGGCGCGCTGATGGCGATTGATGAATGGAATGCCAAGGGCGGTGTGCTCGGTCGCAAGATTGTGACTGTGGTGGAAGACAGCCAGTGCAAGGCTGACCCTGCCGTCAACGCCGCAAACAAGGTGATTGATCAGGACGGCGTCCATTATATCATCGGCGAAGTGTGCTCCAGCGCATCCATTCCGGTTTCCAAGGTCGCCACGGCCAAGAAGGTCATTCAGATCAGCCCGACCTCGACCAATGATGCGCTGACGGTCGGCGCAGATGGCAAGGCCGTTCCTTACATCTTCCGCGCGTGCTACAACGACAGCTTCCAGGGTCAGGTCGTCGCCAATTTCGCTCTGAAGACGCTTAACTTCAAGAGCGCCTTCGTGCTGTCCGATCAGACGAACTCCTACACCATCGGCCTGGCGGACTCGTTTGCCAAGACCTTCACCGCCGGCGGCGGCACGATCGTGGGCAAAGAGAATTACCTCGGCACAGACACCGACTTCTCCGCCATCCTGTCCAAAGTCTCGGCCGCCAAACCGGACATGATTTTCCTGGGCGACTATTACCCCACCGTCAACCTGTTCTACAAGCAGGCTAAGGAAAAGGGCATCACGGCGCCGTTCATGGGCGGCGATGGTTGGGACTCTTCGGACCTGGATCGCACGGCGGCTGATGGCGGTTACTATTCCAACCACTACGATCCGGGCGATACCCGTGCCGAAGTGCAAAACTTCATCAAGGCCTACGGCGAAAAGTATAAGGACGACAAGGGCAATCCCAAGGTCCCGGATGCGTTGGCGGTGTTGGCTTACGATGCTGCGCAAATGCTGTTGAACTCCATCCAGAACGCAGGCGCCGATGACACCGACAAGGTGCAGGATGCCATGCTGAAGCTCAGCTACAGTGGCGTGTCGGGCAAGATCACCATTGATCCCAACACACACAACCCGATCAAGGCCGCCGTGGTAGAGCAGGTCAAGGACGGTAAGATCGTTTACGTGTCCACTATCAACCCCTGAGTCCTTCGCCGCGATAACGGTTGGGGCGGTAGACGACTGCCCCCCAACCACCATGCGTAAGGAGCGTAGAGAGCAAACCCCGTTGCTCTCTACGCTAACTTCTTTGACCCAGGTGGAGGTACGCGCTGATGCAGCAAACGAACGCCTCTCCGTCTCCCCGGTCCGCCGCGGCGCATAGGCGCCCCGGCGCGCGTATGATTTGGATCGGCCAGGGTTTCCTGCTCCTGTTGGCCCTGGTCGTGCTGGTGGTCCTGATTCGCAACGCCATCGCCGATCCGGCCCTGTTTGTGCAAATCGTTTTGGGCGGCCTGCAACTTGGCTTTGTCTATGCGCTCATTGCGTTGGGCTATACGATGGTGTATGGCATCGTTCGCCTGATCAACTTTGCGCACGGCGACGTTTTCATGGTAGGCGCCTTCGTCAGCTTCTATGCCGTGGCTCGCTTCCAGTTGCACCTGTGGCCCGCCGCGGTTTTTCCGGGTATGCCGACGGGGCTGGCGGTCGTCATCGGCTCGGTCACGGTGATGCTGCTTTCGATGGCGGTGTGTACGATCCTGGCGGTTGTCATCGAGCGCGTGGCTTACAAGCCGTTGCGCGACGCGCCGCGCATTGCCGCGCTGATCACCGCAATCGGCGTTTCTTTCTTTTTGGAGTATTTCGGGCAGCTGAATTTTGTGTTTTCAGCCCAAAGGAAGATCTATCAACGCCCCTTCGACGTCGTTACCTGGTACATCAGCAATGGAATTCATCGAGTTGAGCCTGGTCAATCCCTGCCGGCTGGCAGCATCACCTTCTCGAATATCTTTCTCATCATCGTGGCCGCCTCACTCTTGATGCAGATCATGCTGCAGTTCATCGTGCGCCGGACAAAAATGGGCAAGGCCATGCGCGCCACCTCCTTTGACAAGCCGACCGCCCGGCTGATGGGCATCAACGTAGATCTCGTGATCTCCTTTACCTTTGCCCTCGGTGCGGCGTTGGCTGGCCTCGGCGGTGTGCTCTATGCCGTGGCCTATCCCTCGATCTCATCCTTGCTTGGCATTCTGCCGGGCCTCAAAGCGTTCGTGGCAGCCGTGCTCGGCGGCATTGGCAGCATCCCCGGTGCAGTGGTCGGCGCGCTGATCATGGGACAGGCAGAGTCCTTGACCGCCGGCTATATTTCAACGCCGATGCGCGATGCGGTCGCATTCACAATCTTGATTCTCGTTTTGCTGATACGCCCCACCGGCATATTTGGCGAAGCGGAAAAAGAGAAGGCATAGGAGGCGGTCGTGCAACTGAACCTGGGCTTCCTTGTTCTTTCGGTCGTTAAGATCACCTCCATCCTTGCTTATGTGTACCTGCTTATGGTCGTCTTGGGCCATTCCTCCAAATGGGTCAAGGCGGCTGGCGTGGTGGCCGCGTTCGCCGTCGTTCAATTCGCTCTGTCGTTCCAATCTGGCAATGTGCGCCTCCTCAACGACTTCGATCGGGGCTTGCTGTTCCAGGCCGCGGCGATGACGATGTGTGCGCTTGGGCTGAACTTGATCTATGGCTTCAACGGCCAGTTCAGCCTGGGACAGTGGGGATTTTACGGCATCGGCGCGTACGTGGCGGCCGATGTGGCCTACCGCTGGAAGGTTGGAGATGCGCGCGGGCTGCTGGTGCTGCTGCTGGGCGTCATCTTTTTTGGCATCGTGATCTGGGGCATCGGCCGGCTGCTCACGCGTCTAAAGGGAATGCCCGTCTTGTCGCAGTTCACACTCTACCTGGTTGGCGCCTTCCTGGCCGGCCTCCTGGCGGTTGTGATTGCGAATGCCATCAATCCGCTCATCACGCCGTTGTTCGGAACCGCGGCGCTGCCTGGGCCGCTGCGCAGTGAGGCGGCGCTGCAAGTTGTCTTCCCCATCGCCATTATCCTGGGCGGCGCGATGGCGGCGGAGACCGCGTTTCTGTTTGGCTTGCCGGTTCTCATGCTCGGATCAGACTATTTTGGCATCGCCACCCTGGGATTTTCGATCGTCATCAATGCACTCATGTTGAACTCCGACACCATCCTGCCCTTCCCGGAGATGCGAGGCGGGCAGGGAATGCTGGATATCCCGCAGATGGGCGTTACTGCCTGGTTCTGGGGCTTCGTCTTCATGCTGCTGGTCATCATCTTGATGCGGAACCTTCTTCATTCGAGCGGGGGGCGCGCCATTCTCTCCGTGCGCGAGGACGAGACCGCGGCCAAGGCCATGGGCATTGACATCGCCAGCCAGAAGCTGTTTGCCTTCGTTGTGGGCAGCTTGTTTGCCGGCCTCGGCGGTGGGGTGTATGTGCTCACCACCGGCACCGGGTTTCTCAGTCCAGGCGGGTTTGATTTTCTCACCGGCTTCAATCCCTTGATCATCGTCGTGTTTGGCGGGCTGGGCAGCATGACCGGGACCATCACGGCCTCCTTTGGCTGGATTTTCTTCCTCGAAGGCTTGATGCGCGTCCTCCTCAGTCAGTTAGGCACCGAGGCCCCCACCTGGCGTTTTGTGCTCTATCCCATTGCGCTCCTTTTGCTGATGCTCATTCGTCCGCAGGGCTTGCTTGGCGGCAAAGAGTGGGGCTTCCTGCGCCCAGCCCGCGTGGCCCCGCGCAGCCATGAACAGACTCAATCCGCGCCGTCTACGGCCGGGCAGTAGGCGGGAGGAACGAATGACTGACACGACCACATCTGCTCCAGCGCCCATCCTTACGACATCTGCCCCAGCGCCCATCCTAGAGGTGCGCGAACTGACGAAGACCTTTGGCGGCTTGCGCGCGGTCAGTTCGGTTTCTTTCAGCGTGCAGCCGCGCGAACTGGCAGGCCTCATCGGCCCCAACGGCGCGGGCAAGACGACGATCTTTAACATGATCACTGGCCTGTATGTGCCAACCGCAGGCGATGTCATCTTCCAGGGCGAGAGCGTCGTTGGCATGGAGCCTTTCGAGATTACGCAGACCGGGATTGGGCGCACATTTCAGAACATCCGACTTTTTCCCAATCTGACGGTGCTGGATAACGTGCGCATCGCCTATCACCCCCACGCCGGGTATAGTTTGTTCGACTCGGTCGTACGCAATCGCCGCTTCGAGGTCAAAGAACGCGAACTCACGGAGCACGCGCAGGACTTCCTGGCCATCTTCAAGCTGGAGAAGGTGCAGAATGAGTTGGCGAAGAATCTGCCTTACGGTGAGCAGCGGCGCGTGGAGATCGCGCGTGCCCTGGCGTGCAATCCGCGTCTGCTCTTGTTGGATGAACCGGCGGCTGGGATGAACCCCAACGAGATTGGACAGTTGATGGATCTGATTCACTTCGTCCGCGACCGCTTCGAGCTGACGATCCTGTTGATCGAACACCAGATGCGGCTGGTGATGGGAATCTGTGATCGCATCACCGTCGTGGATTTCGGCCAGGTGATCGCGCGCGGCACAGCCCAGGAAATCCAGGACGATCCTAAAGTGATTGAAGCCTATCTGGGGAAGGGAGTGATCGCTCATGCTCCTTGATGTGCGCGACCTCGATGTGTACTACGGCGCCATCCATGCCTTACAGGGTATTTCGTTTCATGTGGAGCCGGGCGAAATCGTCACCCTGATTGGCGCGAACGGCGCGGGGAAATCCACGACCTTGCGCACGGTCTCTGGTTTGATCCGCCCGCGGCGCGGCGCAGTCATGTTTAAGGACCAGGAAATTTCACGCACCGCGGCCGAGCGCATCGTGCGCCTGGGGATCAATCACGTCCCGGAGGGGCGCAAGATCTTTGCCCCCTTGACCGTGCTGGAAAACCTGGAGATGGGCGCCTATACGCGCGACGATCCGGCCGAGATTCGGCAAAGCATGGAGCGTGTCTTTCAGACGTTCCCGCGTCTCAAGGAACGTCTCGCACAGTTGGGCGGCACCCTTTCCGGCGGCGAGCAGCAGATGCTGGCCATTGGCCGCGCGATGATGGCCAAGCCGAGCC
>CAZEPA010000022.1:0-11794 GCA_964513955.1 uncultured Anaerolineae bacterium
GGAGTATAGTTCATTTTCCTGGTAAAGTCAAACTCAGTATAACGAAGGTGGGCTTGGCGGTGGTTGCAGCGATTTTGATCGCCCGATCCCCGACCTGCACCAGTTTGAAATGCGCCCCTTCATGACGTGAGTTTTGAACGTTGCGCGCCGCGCGTGTTATAATGCGACCAATTACCCGTCTCGTCACTGCCCAATGCAACCTCGCCAGGGGAATGAGGCCAACGAATCGCGCGGCGACAGGCGCCGGACTGCAAAAAGAACCGCCGCTCTTTCCCCAGTGATGTCCGTGATCGCCCACACAGGACAAACGCGGTGCGGCCCTGCTCGGCGCGTCCTCTCCGTCGGAGCTGCGCACGGCAAGGGGCGCCGCCGATCAAGTCAAAGAACCTGGTCAAACCATAACCGATTGTGAAGTGAGGTGAAGACGTGTTACGATACCTGATTATTGCCCTGTTGATCCTGTTGGGATTAAGCGGCCTCGGCAGCGCCATCTTCGGAAGTCAGACTCGGCGTCGCCTGGTGTTGGCTGCATTTACGGTGATCGCCTGGGCCGCGGCGGCATTGATGTATTTCAATCCCCCCGCGGAGACGTCGCGCGTGGTCATTGGGCCAACCGACACCCTCGCGCCAACGGCCGCGCCACAGCCCGGACGCATCATTTGGCATTCTGGGCCGAGCGATGATCTTCAACTCTGGATCATGGATGACGATGGAAACAACAAACGCAAATTGACGACCGGCGCCAACATTGGCACCAACGTGGAGCCGGCCTGGTCGCCGGATGGCAGCCAAGTGGTCTTCGTCACCGACCGCATGGACAAAGAGGCTCTGCAGCTCTACGTCATGAATGTGGACGGCAGCAATCAGCATCCGCTCATGCCCTTCCAAGCCACCAACAGCTGGTCGCCTGACTGGTCGCCCGACGGCAGCAAGATCCTCTTCCAGACAAATCGGGGAGAGAATGCTATCTTCCAGTTGTACACCTGTAACGTGGATGGCAGCAACGTCAAAAACATGACCAGGACCGCCACCAACGAAAGCCGCGGCGACTGGTCTCCCGATGGGCAAAAAATCACCTTTGTCTCTGAACGCGACGGCGATCGCAACATCTACGTGATGGACGCGGACGGCAGCAATCAAAAGGCGCTGACCAGCAGCAAGAGCGATGAGTTGTATCCGCATTGGTCGCCGGATGGCCGTGAGATTCTGTTTCAGAGTAACCAGGAAGGCAACGGCAACTTCGGGATTTACGTGATGAAGCCGGATGGCAGTGATGTGCGGCGCATCAGCGACCTGGCCGCCAACAACATCACACCCGTGTGGGCGCGAGATGGCCAAGCCATCGTCTTCGCCTCCGATCGTGATGACTACAACTGGGACTTGTACATCATGGATCGCGATGGCTCGAATCTGCGCCGACTGACAAACGAGAAATCTGTAGATCGTTTCCCCACGTGGCACGGGAGCTGACATGCATACATTACGACGACGCCTACGTTGGCCGGCTGGCTTTTGGAATGTCGCCGGGCCGGTCTTTATTGTGCTTGCCATGGTTCACCAAAGCGCCCAACCACCTGCGAGCTACATCGGTTCTGATAACGAGCGCGCCGGTTTCGGTGTGGCCTCAACCATCAACGGATACAACATAGGGCTGCTGCACGGCGGCTGGTATGTTCGCTGGGACGCCCAGGTGGCGCCGCAGGAGCCGGACGGCTACATTTACATGCCGATGTTGCGTGTAAGCGGCACAACGTACCGACCCGATGGCGATTACCTGGCAACAGCCATTAGTCGCAATCTGGGACGCACCTGGATTGTGGGCAATGAGGCCGACAACATCTGGCAAGACAATGTGCTGCCGCAGGATTACGCGGTTGCTTACCACGACGCCTATACGTTCATCAAAGCGCACGACCCCACGGCCAAAATTGCCATCAACGGCGTTACTCAGGGCACCCCCCTGCGCCTGCAGTGGCTTGACCTGGTTTGGAACAGTTACCGCACCCGCTACGGCAGCGACATGCCAGTTGATGTGTGGAACATGCACACCTTCGTGCTGCGCGAACAGATCAACTCGTGGGGCGCGTCCATTCCGCCAGGCGTCAATGCCACGCAAGGTATGCTGTGGGAAATTGACGATCACGACCGGGTTGACCTCGTGCAAGAACAGGTCATTCGCTTCCGCCGCTGGATGAAGGATCATGGGCAGCAGAACAAACCCCTGATCAATACAGAGTACGGCATCCTCTTGCCGGCAAGCTACGGCTTCGAATATGCCCGCGTTGCGCGCTTTCTCACGGGCACCTTCAATTTGTTCTATTCGCTGCGCGACCCGGCTTTGGGAATGCCAGAGGATGACTACCGCCTGATCCAGCGCTGGTGTTGGTTCTCGCTCGACAGCGAACAGTTCGAGGGGCAGTATGTCCGTTCTCTGTTCGATCGCGCCACCCACCAACTGACTCCCATTGGCGAGGCCTTTGCCAATTGGACCCTCAATCATCGCACCTGGTACACCGATCTTGAAATCAGCGCGGGGCCTTCTTACTCAGCAACCTGGGCCGTGTTCGAGAATCAGCCGAGCCAGCTGACGCTGGATGCGGCGGTGATTAACACCGGCAACCAGGCCTCCGGCCGCTTCGCGGTTCGCTTCGGCGTTGGCTCGCCAGAAAACCCCACGCTGACCATTGGCGACGTCACGCTGGCATCTGGATTGCCCGCACGCCACAGTCCGCCGGGGACTGCGCAGGTGTCTTGGGAACAGGTGATCAGCCAGACAACGCCAATTTTCGTCCAGGCTGACCCCTTAGATATAGTGCGCGAGTTCCGCGAAAACAATAACTCCAGAACTTCGACCTTGACGCCGCCCGCTTTCTTGGATTTACAGCTCAGCAATCTGCACACCACGGCCGGCGCCCTGCCAGCGATCGGGGTGACTGGCACCATTACCGTCCCCTTGAGTGTGGACATCTCCAACTTGGGCGGCGTTGGCGCGGCCGGCGACCTGGAGGTGCAGTTTTGGCAGGGTCAACCCAATGCTGGCGCCTACTTGGGCAGTGTCATCTTGAATGTTCAGAATTCGCCGCGTCTGCCTGTGAGTGCAGCTTTCGAGTGGCTGCATGTCGCGCCCGGGCTCTACAATGTCTCTACCTACCTCTTGCCTGCGGCCAACGATGTCAACCCGAACAACAATCTGGTCGTCATGCAGGTTCATGTCCCCGCCACGCGCACCTACCTGCCGGCCATTCGGCGGCGCTAAGTCATGCAGAGAAAACACTTCGTCCAGGCTGGGCTTGCGCTTCTGACGTTGGTCATCATCACAAGCCCGGCTTGGGCGCAGCCCGCCCATCGCGCAACTTCATCCTCCGCGCCGGCCATACCATCATCCTCCGCGCCGCCTTTTATTCTGACTCAGCTAGGTCAGATTGGCGGGCCAAGCTATACGGCGCAGGTGATCGAGCCTTATGTCTACCTCGGCGCTGGTTTTCGACTGCAAATCCTCAACATCGCCAATCCCAACTCTCCAGTGCTCGCAGGGCAGACGCCGCTGCTGCCCGACATCGTGCGCGGCATCCAGGTCATCGGGAGCCTGGTTTTCGTGGCGCTGGGCGACAGCGGACTCTATGTGTACGATGCAAGCACCCCGGCTGAGCCGCAGATCGTGGGCATCTTTGACACGCCCGGTTTTGCGCTGGGGATTAGCGTCGTAGGCAATGTGGCTTACGTGGCCGACTACACCTCGCTGCAGATTGTGGACGTGAGCAATCTGCAGGCTCCGCGCCTGCTGGGCAGCTATCAAGCGGCCAACGTCATCCAAAACGTCACGGTAAGCGGCAGCCTGGCGTTCGTATCTGAGGCCGGCTGCATCTCCAGTGGATGCAGCGGGATCATGGAAATCATCAACGTCAGCAATCCAGCCAATCCTGAGCCGCGCGGCCGCCATACGCTCCCCTTTCCAAGCTACATGCGCGATGTGCAAGTCAGTGGAAACCTGGCCTATCTGGCCGGCGGCGAAGTGGGGCTGCAGATCGTGGACATCAGCAACCCGGCCGCGCCTCAACTGCGCGGCGCGTACAACACGCCCGGCTTTGCCAGCACCGTCAGCGTCAGCGGCACGATGGCCTATGTGGCCGATGGCCGCGCCGGCCTGCAGTTGATTGACGTGACGAATCCGCTCACACCAACGCTCCGCGGTATCTTCAACACGCCGCGCGCCGCGGCCAGCGCGTTCGTGGCAGGGCGCGTGGCCTACGTCACCGATCATACCAGCGGGCTGCAGCTTGTAGATGTTGCAACACCCAGCGCGCCGCGCCTGCTTGGCGCGTACACCATCCCAGGCTATGCTTACGGCGTCACGGCGCGGGATCAGATCGTCTACGTGGCGGCTGGCTACAGCGGACTGCAATTGGTGGATGTGAGCCACATGACAGCGCCGCGGCCCTACGGTGCATACAACACCCCCGGGATCGCACGCAGCGTGCGGGTTGCGGGTAATTTTGCTTACGTGGCTGACCATGATCGCGGGCTGCAAATCATTGATGTCAGCCGGCCGCCAACGATCACGCTGCGCGGGGCTTTCGACACGCCGGGCAACGCCGAGGATGTGGCGATTTCTGGCACGTTGGCTTTTGTGGCTGACGGTTTTGATGGCGGTGTGCAGGTGATTGACGTGAGCCGGCCGATGTTTCCCGCGCGCATCGGCGCGTTCGACACCCCTGGCGATGCCGAAGGTATTCGCTTGTTCGATAATCTGGCCTACCTGGCAGACGGCAGCGCCGGACTGACCATCGTAGATGTGCGCAAC
The DNA here is from genome assembly GCA_964513955.1 of uncultured Anaerolineae bacterium. Classification (GTDB taxonomy): domain Bacteria; phylum Chloroflexota; class Anaerolineae; order SSC4; family Amarolineaceae; genus Amarolinea. Next base: position 4,802 of record CAZEPA010000022.1, read on the forward strand.
CCCGCCGCCCCGCGCGGGCTGGCCTCGCTCAACCTCCCTGGTTACGCGTTTGGTTTGGCGATCACGCGCTCCGTCAGCGGCTCAGTGACCTCCACCCTGGCCCTGGTTGCCGCCGGCACGGGTGGTTTGCAGATCGTGGACGCCAGTAACCCCGCGGCGCCGACGCGACTCGGCGCGTACACCACCACCCAGGACTTGCACGCCGTCGAAGTGGTCGGCCCCTACGCCTACCTGGCCGATGCCGACGGCGGCGTCGTGGTATTGGACATCAGCCAACCGGCCCGGCCACAGCGCATCAGTGCCTTGAGCACCCTGAGCTACGCGCGTGGGCTGCATCTGGCTGGCAATTTGCTCTATGTGGCGGACGGCGAGGGCGGTCTGATCAGCGCCTACACCACAGACACGCCAGGCGCGCCGCAAACCATGCGCCTGCCGCTCGTTTTCAATCGGTATCGCATCCTTCCGTTCCCGCCATGATGGTTGCCGCGCCGAGCGTGAAACCCGATCAAGCTGTACCATGTTTCACAAGATTTTGTACCGCAGGGATGATCGTGGTATGATGCATCAACATTCATCCCAGTCGTTCATCATGCGCATGGCGCGAGATGTTCAGCGTGGGGGCGCAAAGCTCCGGCTCTTTCATCATCGCGGCGCGGTGGACGGCTGACTGCTTGAGGAATTCGCATGAAAGACTCTATGGCTTTGCCTGGCGCACAAAGGATGGCGCTCGCCGTTGAGGCGCAGCCGCGGCGCATCGTCACCACATGGTTATACATCATGTGCATTCTCGTGGCGCTGATGGTGGTCGTAGGCGGCTACGTGCGCCTGAGCCGCTCTGGCCTCTCTATCGTCGAGTGGAATGTCATCACCGGCGTGGTGCCGCCGCTGACCGAACAGGCCTGGCAAGACGAATTTGCCAAATACCAGCAATCGCCCGAATACCTAAAAATCAACCACGGCATGTCCCTGGCCGAGTACAAATCCATCTTTTACGTGGAATTCTTTCACCGGCTGATTGCCCGGTTGGTGGGGTTGGTGTTGGCGCTGCCGTTGGCTTACTTCCTGCTGCGCGGCTTGATTCCCTGGCGGCAATCTGGCGTCTACTTGGCCATTGCGGCTGTTTTTCTCTTTCAGGGCTTTATGGGCTGGTTCATGGTCGCCAGCGGCCTGGAAGACCGCCCCAGCGTCAGTCACTATCGGCTGACAGCCCACCTGGTGACGGCGCTGGCACTGCTGGCGATCTGCTTGTGGACGGCGCTCAACCAGACCTACCGCGTCACAGCCGCACGGCCGGGCGCCCGTTCCCGGCTGTTATCCCTGGGTCTGGTGTTGATGGCGATCGTGCTCTTGCAGATCTCCTACGGCGGCCTGACGGCCGGACTCAAAGCGGGCCATGCCTCCAACACCTGGCCGCTGATGGCCGGCTATTTGATTCCACCGGGGCTGCTGGCGATTGTCGAACCGTGGTGGCGCAATCTCGTAGACAGCCCAGCCACGGTGCAGTTCATCCATCGCTGGCTGGCCTTCGTGGTGCTGGCGCTGGCCTTCGTCGTCTATTGGCGTGCGCGTGCGGACAGCAGTCTGCGCAGCGCCCGCGTCGGCGCTCTCGTCCTGATCGCCATCGTAACCGTGCAGATACTGCTTGGCATCAGCGTCGTGCTCTTCAACGTGGCGCTGCCCCTGGCCCTGCTGCACCAAACGACCGCCATTGCCCTGTTTGTAGCCGCCATCTTCATCAACCACCGGCTGACCCACGTAACCGCCTAGCCGCGTGCGCGCGTGGGGTCCAGCCGCCTAAGCCCGCATAACCAAAAGCCGCACGTTTCCGTGCGGCTTTTGCGTGGGAAATCTCTTTCTACTGCTTCAAGGCGGCCCTGGCCCACGTTCCAAGAGCACCGGCATGACATCGGTAAAAGGCATCCATCCCCGTAGGCGATAATAGGGCGTCAACAGGCCCAAGCGCCAGTCTAACCGGGCCTCTCCGTAGACCGTGGCGATGAGCCAAACACGTGGATAGCGGCGCGCGTAGCGGCGGATGACCGCATCGGGGTCGCCGTCGAAGTTGGGGAACGTTTCCTGCGCCCATGTTGTGAGCGCGCCGCGGGCGGCATAGTCGAAGGGTTGACGCGTCGGCCCATTGTCGAATAGAAGCAGATCGCCAGGCTCGGCATAGTGTGCAATCCAGGCCGCCGCCGCGCGCCACTGCTCTTTATCCGGCTCCACGTAATAGCGCATCAAGCCCGGCAGGCTGAGTGTCAGCGTGAGGGCGAATAGCACGCTGCGCACACGCCGCGAGCGCACTTGCCGCCAACCGGTCACCACCAACAGCCAGAAAGCCGGCGCGCTGATGATGGCATTGCGGTAGGTGAAAGTGGCCGCCAGGTTGGTCAGCAGCAAAGGTATGAGCACAGGCAAGATCAGCCACAACCACAGCAGGCCCGCGTGGGGCAGCGCCGCCGGCGATCGCGCCGGAGGCAGCCCGGTCAGCGCCGCGGCGCGGGTTGCGCGCAGGGAGAAGCCCATCAAGAGGCAGCAGAGGCCGGCGAGAAGAAAGCTGCGGCCGCCGAAGCGATAGAGCAGCTCGCCGATGGTTGCCAGCGAGGAGGGCGCCTGGTGCGTAACCGCGCGCAGGGTCAACGCCTGCTGCTTCATCACGGCCAGCCAGGGCCAAAAAGCCAGGGCCAGGCTTCCCAGCGCCAGCGCCCACGGCGCAAGCCAAGCTCGCTGGCATCGCCCGAGCCAGACCAGCCACACCGTTTGCACCAGCGGCAGGAAGAAACCGTAGTAGTGGGTGTAGATTAACGCCAGGGTGACCAGAAACCAGCCTGCGAGGTATTGCGGCCGCGCGGTTGACAGCCAGCGCACAAAGCACAGCATGGAAAGGAGAGCCAAGAGCAGAAGCAGACTGAAAGAGCGCGTCTCCTGCGCAAAGCGGATGGGGAAATAGGCCGTTGCCATCAGGAAAGTCAGCAGCAGGCTCCACGATCGCTCCAGGCGCAGCGCCCGCCCCAGCCCATACAGCGCGGGCACGGTCAGCACGCCCGTGAGTGCGGAGAGCAGGCGCAAGGCATAGGCGCTGTCGCCCAGCCACGCGATCGAACCATGCAGCAGGAGATAGAACAGAGGCGGATGAACATCCTGTTGGATGGCAGCCAGCGCTGCGGACCAGGGCAAAGACGCGATGTGCAGAGAAAAAGCCTCATCCAGCCAAACGTCCTGCCAGTCGAGGCGCATAAGTCGCAAAAAGGCGCCGAACAGGAGGATGGCCGCGAGCAAGGCGTGAGGATGCCGGCGTACCAGCTGTTGTCCCTGGCGATTCAGATGCGCCAGGGACACATGGCTGAGCTTAGCAGACATCGAAAGAAAAGAGGGATGAAACGCCTGTCATGACCTTCATGGTGGATAGGCCGCCCCGGCGTCAGGTTCGTATCTCGCGCCCGGCATAGAGGCGCTGATAGAAGGCGCGGTAATGTTCGCCGCTCTTGATCTTGCGCCACCACCACTCATTGGCCTGATACCAGCGCACCGTTTTGACCACCGCCTCGGCGCACGTGTGACGAGGCTGCCACCCCAACGCCTTGAGTTTGCTCACATCGAGCGAGTAGCGGCGATCATGGCCGGGCCGGTCCGTCACCGGCTGAATGAGTTCATAGGGCTTGCCGAGGGTATCGAGCACCAGGTGGGTCATGTCAATGTTGCGCAGTTCGCTGCCCGTGCCGATATTGTAGACTTCACCGATCTGTCCCCGGCGCAGGACGGCGTCAATCCCTTCGCAGTGATCTTCGACATACTGGTAATCACGCATCTGCAGGCCATCGCCATACAACGGCAGCGCGACATCATCCATGGCGTTGGTGACAAAGAGCGGGATGACCTTCTCTGGGTACTGATAAGGACCAATGTTGTTCGACCCGCGCGAAATCGTGACCGGCAGGCCGTAGGTGATGTGATAGGCATTGACCATCAGATCGGCGCTGGCCTTGCTGGCCGCGTAGGGCGAGCGCGGCTCGAGGGGATCGGTTTCCTTCGAAGAGCCAGCCGACACATGACCATACACCTCATCGGTGGAAATCTGGTGGTAGCGCTCCAGGTTGAAACGCCGCGCGGCCTCCAACAAAACATAGGTGCCGTAGACATCGGTCTTGACAAACGCGTCAGGATTCATGATGGAACGATCCACATGCGACTCAGCGGCAAAATTGACAATCGTGTCAATCTGGTGGTCTCGAATCGCCGCCGCGACGCTGTCGGCATCGGCAATATCGCCCTGGACAAAGGCAAAGCGCGGGTCATCATCCACGTCGAGTAAATTGTCCATGTTGCCCGCATAGGTGAGCTTGTCGTATACCACGGCCTTGATATCGGGATAGTTGCGCAAGAGGTAGTGGGTAAAGTTGGCGCCGATAAAACCTGCGCCACCGGTAATTAAATAGTTACGCACAATCAGCTATTCCTCGCCGCTGGCATTTAGAGGATACCCAGGCGGCTGTGATCGCCCAACGTCAACTTGAGCGCCTTGGGCTTGATGGGTGAGCGCACCACCTCGACGTAGCGACCGATAAGACTGTCCTCGATGCGGCTTTCGATGCCAATGATACGGCTGTGTTCCAGGACAATGCTGTGTTCGATTTCGCTGTCCTCAACGAAACAGTGGTGAAATATCGAGGTGAACGGGCCAATGTAGCTGTTGATGATCCGCGTGTTTTCGCCGATGATCGCGGGGCCGCGAATCACGCTGTTGATGATCTCTGCCCCGCGCTCGATCGTTACTTTGCCGCCCACCTGTGAATCGCGATCCACGTAACCAAGCATCACATGGTCAATCTCATCCAGCACGCGGCTGTTGGCTTCCAGCATGTCAATCGGCTTGCCGGTGTCAATCCACCAGCCGCGGTGCACGTAGGGATGAACCTGGTACCCATGATCCACCAACCATTGAATCGCATCGGTGATCTCCAACTCGCCGCGCCAGGATGGATGAATACTGCTGACCGCTTCGAAAACATGCGCGTCGAACATGTAGATGCCGACCAGCGCCAGGTTGGAGCGCGGGTTGCGCGGCTTCTCCACCAGGCGCACGATGTGCTGAGCCTCGTCCAGTTCGGCCACGCCGAAATGCTGCGGCTCAGTCACCGGCGTCAGCACAATCTGGCTGTTCCACGCGCTGGACGCAAACTCCCGAATCAACGGGCTGATGCCTCCTTCGATGACGTTGTCGCCCAGAAACATCACAAAGCGATCCTCGCCCAGAAACTCCTGGCTGATCTTCACCGCGTGAGCCAGACCGAGCGGGGTCTCCTGAGGAATGAAAGTCGTCTTGACCCCCCAACGGCTGCCATTGCCCACCGCATCGCGCACCTGGCGTGCATTGTCATCAACGCCCACGACGATGCCAATATCGTGAATGCCGGCATCGCGAATGGCCTCGATCACACGAAATAGGACCGGTTTATTTGCCACCGGCACCAGCTGTTTGGCGTTCGTGTATGTCAGCGGATAGAGTCGTGACCCTTTTCCGCCGCTCAGGATGAGTCCTTTCACAAAACTACCTCTCTATGACGCGGCCCTTGGCGCCACGGACGCCGTGCGGCCTATTTGTAGTACGTTTGTAAGCGGCGATCGGGCGCGGCGTTGTTCAAGACGCTGCCCACCACGCGCGCATTGACTTTGGTCAGCAGTTGGTGCGCGCGCTGCGCATGCTCGCGTCGCGTGCCGTTGGCGTTGACCACTAGCAAAACCCCATCCACCTGGGAGGCGAGAATGGCGGCATCTGTGACCACCACAATGGGCGGCGCATCAAGAATGACCAGGTTGGCCAGGGCGCACAGTCTGGCAATCGCGGTTGTCATGCGCTGTGAGGCCAAGAGTTCGGCGGGATTGGGCGGCAGGGGGCCTGTGGTCAACACACGCAGGCCCGGCAGGCTCGTCGCCTGCAGAAATGATTCAGGGTCGCCCTTCTCATCGGCCAACAGAGTGGTCAGCCCGGTCGCGTTGCTGACGCCAAACAGCTCATGTTGACGCGGGCGCCGCAAGTCCGCATCAACGACGATTACCTGCCGGCCGGCTTGCGCCTCAACCACCGCCAGGTTGGCCAGCACCGTGGATTTGCCTTCTTCTGGCCCGGCTGAGGTGATCAACATACTGCGCAGGGGGCGGTCAAGGCTGGAAAAGGTCAGATTCGTGCGTAAACCGCGATAGGCTTCGGCTATGGGAGACCGCGGGTTTTGCACCGTGACCAAGACATTCGTCATCATGTGTTCGTTTGCCTCTTGATCGTGCATCATTCAGCCTGGGCCGGGATGGAACCCAGGACAGATAGGCCGAGGTGCTTCTCAACCGCTTGCGGCGTACGCAAGACATCTGCCTCCAGCCATTCCAGCCACAGGACCAAGATGGTGCCGAGAACCAGGCCGAGGACAAAGCCAGCGGCGCCGTTCAGGGTGGGATTGGGACGAAAGAGCGGGGCATCAATCACGTGGTCAATGACTTTGACCTCGATTCGATCACGCTTGTCCTGTTGATTGTAGTACGCGGTGCGCTCTTCCTCGAAGATGTCAGCCATCGTCAAGGCGATCTCCTTGGCGACTTCTGGGCGTTCATCTTTGGCATCAATCTGGATCGTGAAGTTGGAGGAATCGGAACTGACTTCCGTGCGATCAAGAAGGTCATACGTCGTCATGTCGAGCTGCGCGCGGTCAATCACCTTCTGGGCCATGTCATGCGTGTCAATGTTGATGACAAAATTGCGTAACAGGTCTTTCGCCGTGTTGCCCAAGCCCCAATCAGGCGTGCCGGGCACAACGCTCACCTTGGCGCTAGCGCGGTAGATTTTTGTCTGGGTCAGGCTGAAGCCAAACGCTGCCGCCGCGGCAAGAATCGCCAGGGCGACCATGATCCACCCCCGCTTCCGCAGTATATTCAGATAATCCTGTAATTCCATCTTTTTCTCTTCCATCTCGCGCTTCACGCTTCACGCTTCACGCTTCACGCTTC
>CAZEPA010000022.1:11894-17280 GCA_964513955.1 uncultured Anaerolineae bacterium
CGCTTCACGCTTCACGCTTCACGCTTCACGCTTCACGCTTCACGCTTCCGTGATTCTACCACACCCACGAAAAAGCCCAAATCCCCTACGCCCGCCTGTTGCTAACGCCGGGGAATCTCGCCGATCACCGTCAGCCCCAGGGCTTCGAGATCGGCGCGGTCGCGCACGCTGGTGTCCAGGTAATCGAGAAAAAAGCACAAGGCCAGGCCGGTCAACAAGGCGAGGGCCAGGCGCAGAGGCAGATCGAGTTTGTCGCGCAGGCTCGGGCCGATCGCGCCGATGTGCGGGCCGTCAACCAGGATCACAGCAATCGGCGCCGCGTCCGCCTCACGATCGAGCAGTCCGCGGTAGAAAGCAGGTAGATCGCTCTGCATCGTCTGGCTGATGGCCTGCATGACCTGGGCCAACTCGTCGGCATCGCTGCCAGTGGCGCTGATAGTCAAGATGCGATGCAGCTTGCCGGCCTGGGTGCTGCCCTGGATGGCGCCTGGCGTCAGGGTCAGGCCGTCGGCGGCCAGGCGGCGGCTGACCGCGGTGGCAAACGCGCTGCCTTTGACAATCTCGCTCAAATCGTCAATCAGATACTCGCTCCCCAGCCAGGTGTAATAGCGATCGTAGGTGTACGTATTGGCTGGGCGCGGCTCCGGCTGCATACCGACGTTGAAGCGCATGGACGCCGTGAACGCAGGCGGCCGCACCTGCCAGGGGCGCAGCGTCGCCAGGCTGAACGCAGCGACTAAGCCAACTAAGACGACTGGCAGCCACCAACGGCGCAGAATGATCTTCCAATAGTGACGTAGTTCCATCGGTATGATCCCCTCAGGGTCGGCCGTCGCGTCAGGGCGCTTCATCTGGCAACGGTCGGGTTGCGTGGCGCAGAGCGGCGCGGTGCGCATCCAGTTTTTGGTTGATGATCGCGTCCAGATCACGGCAAAAGCGGTCACTGCTGAAGCGTTCAGCATGGCGCCGGATTTGGTCGGTGTCAAAAGTCATGGTCTCGAAGCGCCGCACAGCCGCCGCCAGGGATTCGACCGTCGGTTCGTCAAACAACACTCCAGTTTTGCCGTCCACCACCGTATCCAGCGAGCCGCCGCCCGCGTAGGCAATGACGGGCCGGCCGCTGGCCTGCGCTTCGACCGGCGCAATACCAAAATCTTCGAGGCCCGGAAAAATGAAGGCGCGACAATCCTGGAAAAGCTGCGCCAGGCGCGGCCAGGACACATGCCCCAGGAAGGTGACGGTTGGTCCCGCCAGGGCGCGCAAGCTGTCGAGATCACGGCCTTCGCCGTAAACCAGCAGCGGGCGCCCCAGTTGGGTGAAGGCGCGCACGGCTAGATCCACCCGCTTGTACGGAATCAGGCGGCCGCCAGCCAGATAGTAATCGCCTGGCCGGCGACCAGAGGGGACGAAGCGTTCGGTGTCCACCGGCGGGTAGATGATGACGCTATCGCGGCCATAGTACTTCTGAATGCGCATTTGCACGGCGCGGGAGATAGCAATGAAGTCATTGACGCGATCAGCCGCCAGGCGGTCCCACACGCGCAGATAGTTGAGCAGGGGACGCAGAGCCAGGCTGGAGAGGCGCGAAAAGCCCTCTTCACGCTGTAGATACGCATCGAAATTCCAAATGAAACGCGTGGGTGTCAAGCAGTAGCACAGGTGCAATGTCTGCGGGCCAGTGATGACGCCGTGACAGAAACCGCTCTTGTTGCTCAACACCAATTCGTAGCGGCTGAGGTCGAATTGCTCGAAGGCCAGCGGATAAAGCGGCAGGTAGGCCTGGTGATGGCGGAAGACGCCAGGCAATCGCTGCATGAATGACGTATGAATATCCCAAGCGGCGAAGGCGGGACGCTGACGGGCCAACGCCGACCAGTACATGCTGGTGTAGATCGGCGGGCGCGCAAAATGTTGGGCCAGCGCTTCCAACACGTTTTCGGCGCCCCCAATCTGGTTCAGCCAGTCATGAACAATGGCAACGGACACGGGAATGTTTCACTGCACTTTCTGCGGGTCAGCGGGTTGGCGACAGGGCGCGTCTCCAGGCCACAAACAAACCGCCGGTGAGCAAGGCCAGCAGCACCTGGGTGATGCGCAGCCAATTAGGACTTGGGGCGGCGGCGTGGGTCTGAGCCGCTGAATCCGTGGCCGCGCCATCCGTGGGGGCCGAAGCGGGCGCAACCAGCTCGAGCGCCGGCGCGGTGACAGCCGGAACCGTGGTCACCAGGGGGCCAGACGCGGCCGCGGGCGGCGCTTCGGGCGGCGGGGGCGTGGGGCCTGCCTCTCCCGACGAGCCGGGTGAGGACGCCTCGGCTGACGCGGTTGGCGTTAGCATTGGAATCGCGGTCGCGCGGGTTTGTCCCAACGCTGGCGTTGGCGCTCGAAGCGCGGCCGCGGGGGTTCCTTCCTCCGTGGGTGTTGCCAACGGAATTACGGCCTCGCGGGTTTCTCCTAACGTTGGCGTGGGCTGCGGCGCCAGGGCTTGGGCCATCACCGCGGGCTGTGTGGGAGGAGCAAATTCCTCCACCACCACGGTTTCCTTGAACAGCCGGGCAGTCGGTGCAGCCGCAGGAGAGATCAGGCGCGGGGCCAGGTCTCCCATCACCAGCACAAGGAACAACACGGCGGCCATCGCCGTGGCATTGCGCAGGAGAATCGGGTCGAACAGGACGCGCCACCAGGGCGCAGGCGTGGGCGCGGCTGTTCGCGGCGACGCCACATCGGCTTCGCTCAAGGTAAATGCGCGCGGCAAACTGACGCGCGGCAGCGCCTTGACCAGGGCCACGGTTTGCTGCAAAGACGCCAGCCGCCAAGCCGTATCCGAATCCTGTGCGGCGGCGCGTTCAATCTGCAGACGCTCCTGCGGCGTCACCTCGCCATCCAGGTAAGCCGATAGCATCTCATCAGAGATAGTGGGTGGGGGTTGGCGGTCAAGATGATTGCTATTCATAGATTATCAGCGTCTGATGGCTCATCGTGAGTCATCGGCTATCAATGTCATTTTCCAGACGGTAACGCTGGGGCAATAGTTCCGCGCGCTGCATGAGCAGATCACGCAAGCGCAGGCGGGCGCGACTGAGGCGGGATTTGACGGTGCCCAGGGGAACGCTGCAAATATCGGCCACTTCCTGGTAGGGAATGCCTTCGATATCGGCGAGGATCAACGTCAGACGTTGATCGGTGGGCAGCGCATTGACGCTGTGAGTAATGAAGGCGCTCAATTCCTCACGCAGCGCGTGCGCCTCTGGGCCTTCGCCGGGATGAACGAGGGCATCGGCGTAGTCTGGGTCTTCGGCCAGGTCATCGAGCGAGCTGGCGCCATGGCGGCTGCGCGCGCGCAGCCAATCATAGCAGTTGTTGGTGACGATACGCAGAAACCAGGCCTTGAACGAACCACCGCGATACGTCTTCAACCCGCGAAAGGCTTTGATCGCGGCTTCCTGCACGGCATCCGCCGCCGCGTCGGTATCATCCAGCATGCGGTAGGCCACATTGTAAGCCAGCGCCTGGTACTGTTGAATCAGTTGATTGAAAGCACGCAGTTCGCCACGCGCGGCGGCTGCGATCAAGGCTTGTTCATTCATACATGGTTGATCGGGCCCCGACCAGCCGTCATGTTGACGGTCGGCGCCATCGGGTATTTTTGTCTACTTGACGAAACCCTCATCTTGCACTATACTGCTCAATGTCATGCAGCGTATTCGTAGACCGCTGCCGCAAACAGCCGAAGTGGCGGAATAGGCAGACGCGACGGTCTCAAAAACCGTTGAGGTGCGAGCCTCGTGTGGGTTCGAGTCCCACCTTCGGCATCAGATTATACCAGGTCTTTACGAAAGACGCTAAACCTTTTTGGAGGACTGAAGGGGCTGGCCCGGCTCCGGTGCGGTGTAGTTTCCCACCAGACCAAGCGGCCCTTTGTTTTTTATGGATTTTAGACAGCGACATTGGACCCAGTTGATTCCATTGACAATGTCCATGCTCGTAGTCACAACCCTGCTGTTGACCGGATGCGCGCTGCCGCAGATCGCCCCCAATGCTGGCAATCTCAGTCTCGACGACAAAGAGCTGCGCGCGGTGCAGATTGCCCAAGATTTCTTGGCTGACAATAACCTGCAAAAGGCGAAGGGGAGCCTGGCCGAGTTGAATCTCCCGAATAGCGCGCAGTGGGTTTCGCTCGTGGCGGAGAAATACATCAGCGAACAGCGCGATGGGCAGCAGACCCGCGCCCTGGCCTTGTTGGCCGAAGCGCTCGGCAGCAGCAACGCGCGTGTGGCGCTCTTCATCGCCACCCCCACACCGACCAACTCACCGACGCCGCTGCCCACACCCACGCCAACCCCGCCGCCCACGCCAACTCCCACAGAAACGGCCACGGCGACCCCCTTACCAACCGAAACCCCAACGGCCGCCCCCACAGCCACGAAGGCGCCGCCAAAACCGACGCAGGTCAGGGCGACGTCCACCCCACGGCCCCCCACGGCGACGCCGCGGCCGGCCGTAGATTACCGGGTGGTCAAGGCCCGGCTGTTGACCAAAGAAGAAAACCATGACTGCGAAGGCAACCATAACTTCTTCTTCCAGGTGATTGACGCAGGAGGGGCGCCCGTCAACGGCGCCGTAGTCCTGCGCGTCTATTCGGGTGAAACCAGCATCTCCGGCAGCAAGGATTCACCCTGGGCGCTTGGCACGCCGAACCAGGGCTGGGGACAATTCGACATCTACAAGAACGGCGATCAGCTCAGAGTCATCGCCGACCCCAGCAAGGGCGATGTCGTCAGTGAAACCACGCGTGCCATGAGTGTACGCGATGAAGAAATTCCCATTCCAGAATTGATAGGCGCCGGCTATTGCAGTTCGGAAGCAGAATGTGCGCAGTTGATCGCAGAGAACCACCTGTGCCGCTTTCATTACTCGTACGAAGTGGTTTTCCAGCGAACATGGTAATGGAAGCCCTGATTCACGACGGGAGGTAGTAAGCGCGTGAAACAAGACTTGATACGTAATGCCCCGCTTTTCGCGGATCTAACGGCGGCAGAGCAGGACGCCATTAGCGAACGGTTAACCAGTGCGCAATTTGCGCGTGGTGCGCCGATTTTCCAACTGGGGGACCCCGCCGAAACACTGTATATCATCCAGAGCGGCTGGGTGCGCTTGTCCACGCCCGACGTCAGCGTGCTGGCCAATCTCGGTCCGGGCAGCGTCTTCGGCGAAAGCGATCTTTTCCTGGGACGCGCCCGCAACACGGCGGCCCTGGCTGTGGCGAATGTCGAAGTTTTCGCACTCAAGGGCAAGGATCTGAACGCCATGATTGAGCGCAACCCGCCAATGGGTGTGCGCCTCAGTCAGGCGTTCGGCGGCAGCCTGGTGCAGATGGAGAGTTACCTGG